>JBIKRF010000111.1:0-6931 GCA_044349305.1 Flavobacteriales bacterium | reverse complement strand
CCACCTCCAACGCAAACACCAACGGCATTTTATTTCCGAAATGCTTGACGCGGAATTTGCCGGGTTCGAATTCTTCGGCGTGTTTGAAACAGGCATACGGAGAATAATCGAATTCTTGAAATTGAGTCAGCTGAAGGCCTTGACCAAGAAGCGATGTAAGGACTTCGCTGGTGGAGTGATTCCAATACGCACACGTGATTTCAATGTCGGAAGTAGGTTCGGCGTATGTGCCGGTGCTGGTTTCGATGTCCGGACCAGCATTGAAGTAATTGTATCCCAACGTTTGAAAGTCATTGTCGAACATCCACATGACCGGATGAAATTCAACGAAAATAAATTTGCCTGAAGGTTTCAAGAAATGAGAAACAACGTCTGCCCAACGATTTAAATCTGGAAGCCAACCAATGGTTCCGTAACTGGTGAACACAATGTCGAATTTTTTG
This sequence comes from Flavobacteriales bacterium, assembly GCA_044349305.1. GTDB lineage: Bacteria > Bacteroidota > Bacteroidia > Flavobacteriales_D > Sanyastnellaceae > CAIZGX01. The sequence goes on along the minus strand of JBIKRF010000111.1, from coordinate 6,488 downwards.
TCGAGATGATCCTTCAAATCATACACATTGCAACAAACAAACTCGGCGTTCAAATTCATTTGTGTATTCAACTCTCTCGCTTTTTCAATGGCCGTGTCTGAAAGATCTACTCCCGTTACTTCGGCACCCATACGCGCCAACGAGAGCGAGTCTTGCCCGAAGTGACACTGCAAATGCAAAATAGATTTACCGCGAATGTCGCCGAGCAAATTCAATTCAATTTCATTCAACGAAGTTTTTCCATTCAGGAATTCTTCCAAAAAATAAAAATCAGATTTCATGTGAACAGCTACGCGCTTGTTCCATGAGGTTCTATTCATTTCAAACAATTCGCTCTGTTCCATTATCCTATGCGTTTAACAACACTTGCACTTATTTTTTCGTAGAACTGATGCGGATGTTGCGTGCGCCAATTCACTTCGTTCAAATTTCCACCTGAAACGAAATATTGATCAATGTATGCCTTTGAAAAATCATCCAACACGTGATCTCTAAAATTCACCAAGGCAATCCATCCGTCGTCATCGTTCACATCTTCAAACCACTCTTCATAATAACAATCGTCGCTCGTGTGGAAATTCAACACATTTTCACCAATGAAAATGAACTTCGTTATTCCCTCATTTATTAAATGATCGGCGAATTCTCTTTTCAAAAACATAATGTCGTTGTACAACAAATCGTTCCATTCACCAATCAATTCAACAATCGCATAACCCTCGCCGTAGTGGGCGAAGAGAAGCTTCACGAACAGCGTCTGACTGCCAATGTTGTCCCACTGCGGATGAATATAAAAATCGTAAATCTTGTTGCTGAATTCGAATTCAGAATACTCCTGATTGTAAAACGGAGAAAGCTCATCTTCCTCAGCGCAATACAATCCTCTCCAATTATAATAAGGCTCTAACGTGTGCATGTTATTTTTTCAACGAATCAACGGCTAATCTAACGCTTCCTTCTTTCAACAAAAGTGCTTTCGCGTCTTCTGCATTCAACCCTGTTTCTTCCATCACCATGCGCGTTCCGCGATCGACCAATTTGTAGTTGGAAAGCTGCATGTCTACCATCTTGTTTCCTTTCACATGTCCGAGCTGTATGAATGTGCACGTGGTCAACATATTCAACACTAATTTCTGCGCGGTTCCACTTTTCAAACGCGTACTTCCAGTTACAAACTCAGGTCCTACAACCACTTCAACAGGGAATTTCGAAACAGCCGCAACAGCAGATCCCGCGTTGCAAACCACACACCCGGTTGAAATGCCTTCTTCGTTGCATTTCTTCAACGCACCAATAACGTAGGGAGTTCTTCCCGAGGCAGCAATTCCAACCACCACATCGTTTTGAGTTATGTTGAAAGTCTGAAGGTCTTTCCAGCCTTGTTCTTCATCGTCTTCAGCGAATTCAACCGCTTTGCGAATGGCGCCGTCGCCTCCGGCAATAATTCCTATTACACGTCCGAAGTCTACTCCGAAGGTGGGCGGACATTCAGATGCATCAACAATACCGAGCCTTCCGCTGGTGCCTGCGCCCATGTAAAAAAGTCTTCCGCCTTGTTTCATTTTCGAAACAATTTCAGCAATCAAATTTTCAATTTGTGGAAGCGAAGCAGCCACGGCCTCAGGAACAGAGCGGTCTTCCGTATTCATGCCCTGAAGCAATTCCGAAATGGATTTGCGTTCGAGTTCATTGTGATGGCTTGCAGATTCGGTTGTTGACATGGTAAATGTTTTTCACAACGAAGGTAAGAAAGGTGTTCACAACCCGTTTCATTTGAATGAAATCTTACAAGGTCATTGTCTATTTTCGAAAGTGTAAAATGCAAATGATATGAAGAAAATTTTTTGGTTAATGCTGGTGCTCTTCACTGCGGTGACAGCCAATGCACAAACAGATTCGACCATTACGGGCGATGTAGATGTTGCTGCTAACGCAGCGAAGATGTTAAGCGCAGAGCACGAGTACATCAAAGGCAACATGCGCGGTGCCATTACCATTTATCGCGAGGTGTTGGCCAACGACCCTATGAACTACAAAGCGCAGTTGGGTGAAGCAGAGTGTTATTACAATTTGAAGAAATATCCAGATGCATTTAAGTCTTTGGATAAAGCAACCAAGATTAAAGGAACGCGAACCAAAGAATTGACTCTTTTCTATGCGAAATGCTACCACAGAACAAGAGATTTAGATCGTGCAATTGCAGAATATCAAGCTTACCTCAAATTGGAAAAACCTAAAAGCTATGAGGCCGATGAGGCGAATAAATTCATTCGAGAGTGCCAGTTTGCTAAGCGTAAAATGGAAAAGCCTGCAGACGTAACAATAACCAACTTAGGAGGTGCTATCAATACGCGTTTAGAAGAATACGCGCCGAGCATTACGGCAGATGGAAGAACGTTGGTGTTTACTTCTCGTCGCGACAATACCACTTCTCCGCCAGAACGCATGGGAAAAAACATCGATGAAAAAGGAGACTTCAAATTTTACGAGGATATTTATTTTACGGAGAAGGATACTGTAACAGGCGAGTGGGGCGATTGTGAGAAGCTTCCAGGTTCGGTGAATACGAATTATCACGATGCTGTTTTAAGTATTATTCCAGATGGATCCATGATCTATGTTTACAAAAACGATGGTGACAACGCAGGTGATATTTTCTTCTCAAAGAAGGGAGAAACGAAATGGCGTGAAGCAGAGCGTTTACCTAAGGTAATTAACACAACCTTTTTTGAGGGTAGCGTTTCTCAAACTGCCGATGGGAAGAAGTTATATTTCATTAGTGAACGCATGGACGGTATGGGACGAGGTGATATTTATGTTTCAGAGAAAAGTGGAGCGGTGTGGGGTAAACCGAAAAACATGGGGCCAATAATTAATACAGCCTACGATGAGAAATTCGTGTTTATTCATCCAAACGGAAAAACATTGTTCTTCGCTTCTGCAGGACACTTGGGAATGGGTAGCTACGATATTTTTAAAACGGAATTGGTGAACGGTGTTTGGTCGCAGCCAATCAACTTGGGCTATCCGATAAATACGGTGAATGAAGAATCTACCTTCTCATTAACTTCTGATAACAAGGTTATGTATATCGCTGCGGAGTATCCCGATTCATACGGAGACCGTGATATCTATAAAGTAGATGTTTCGCGTTACCCGGTAATGAGTGAGGGCTATGAGAAGAGCGTCTACGCTCAGTTAATTGCCATTGTTCTCGATGCAAATAAAAAGGCATACAAAGGGGTAAATATTCAAGTGGAAGATTTGGATACAGGAGAAATTCAAACAGGAGAAACCGATAAAGCGGGCTATTGCCGCGTGAATGTAAAAGGAGGTAAGACGTATAAGGTTACAGCTGAAAAAGACGGAAAAAAAATCACTGAAGAAATAACCATTGAAATGAAGAACACGGGTGAAACGGTTCGCAAGTGGGAAATTAAACTCTAATACCCAATTTGTTTGAATTGCGAAGTGAAGGATTTTAAATCCTTCCACCACGAATAGTCTTTTGCATAGATGGCGTTCATTTGTTGGACGCCATCTTCGTTTAGGACCATGGCGTTTTTATTCGGAGTTAAAATTCCAGATTTGATTTTCGGAAGTTGATTCGCAAATTCTGTACTGACTTTTCCGTAACCTACCCACGATTTTTTTCCAACAAAAACGTTTAATGCATTGCTAAAAGCAGACATTGGTTTTGCAGTGAATAGAAGTGATGGGAAAAGGACAAGGGTGATGACGGAACTAATGAAATCGAAAGCCCGTTTTTGACGTTTGTTAAGTGTGTTGGAAATAGAGTTCACGGTTACAAAGAAACCTTCTGTAGCGCTTTGAATATGCTGACTTCCGATAATGAACAAACTTTCCGGTGGTGCAATTTTAAATTCAAGTTGAAGGGATGAAAGGGAACCCATTTCCGAAATAATTTCACTGCTACTTAAATCCTTCGCGCAGAAAATAACTTCTTGAATTTTATGAATGCGAACATATTCAAACAGCGAAAGACTTCGTGCTTTCGCCGCATTCATTTGTTCGAAAGATGCAATGGGATAATCGATCTGAAATAAAAATGTTTTGACACGATTTCCTTCTTCTTCCGATCCGATAAGTAAAATTCTTTTTTTCGGATTGCCTTGCCAATTCCATTTGCCAGAAGTTATTTTACTGTAGAGTGCATGAATGAGTGGAAGGGAGAGTATGGCAAAAAGTGAACTCAATAAAATAACCACTCGCGAAAAACGTATGGTTTCGGGAAGGAGCGAATAGATGAGTAAGGATAACACCGCAACAATAAGAATAGGTTTCAGTGTTCGTTGGGGAAACACGGGCTTATCGTAGGCTCCGTTGAGCCAATTTCCAATCAGTGTAAATGCGGTAATAACACTCGCCGTAACAAGTATAAGTGTGCCGTCGAAGTTCTTCGCTTGCCATTGCGAGTAATGATCTGCGAAGGTGTATATGCCAAGACTTAATACTGCCGCATCGGCCAAGGGTAGAAGGCTCGTTGAAACAATGCGCGAGAAAATAGAAACAGAAGCTCGCATCCACACGGCCATCTGAATGAAGAACGAAAACCATTTGGCATGCGATGCCGAAAAATGTTTGCGCGCGAAAATGATCATGGCGTTGTAGAACACATATACGTAATTCAAACTGCCTTTCTTGGTGCTTTCACCTTTGTAGTGAATAATGCTTGTTTCAGGAAAATAGTAATTCTTCCATCCACCTTGAACAATGCGCCAGCTCAAATCAATGTCTTCTCCATACATAAAGAATGCTTCATCGAGCAACCCCACTTGATCCAATGCTTTTTTTCGCATGAACATAAATGCTCCTGCTAGAATTTCAATCTCGCATGTTTCATCGTAACTCAAATGTCCGAGGTAATAGCGATTGAATTTTTTGCTCTTTGGGAACAACTTCGAGATTCCAAAAATTTTGTAGAAACTTGTTTCTGGAGTAGGAAGTCCACGTTTTGATTCAGGAAGCAAGATTCCTTTGCCGTCGACCATGGGAACACCAAGGCCTCCTGCATCAGGATGGGTATCCATAAAGTCGAGTACCTTCGAGAATGTATCTTCTTTGACAACGGTATCTGGATTCAACAACAGAACATACTCGCCTTTAGCGATGTGCATTCCTTGGTTATTGGCCTTGGAGAATCCGGTGTTGTCTTTGTTTGCAATTAAATGAACCCAAGGAAATTTCTCGAGTACCATTTCATTCGAACCGTCAACGCTGTTGTTGTCAACCACAATAACTTCAACTTCAATTCCGCGCATAGCAGCGTGAACAGAAGCGAGACATTGTTCAAGGAAATACTTGACGTTGTAGTTGACAATGATGACGGTTAAACGCATTCGGCTAAGATACAATATCAAGAGTTTGCTTTTCCGTATGGAACGCGCTGTTGCAAACTTCTTCCCAATGTAATTTCATCGGTGTACTCCAACTCTGCACCAACCGCAATGCCGCGCGCAATAGAGGTAATAGAAACAGGAAGTGCTTGAAGTTTTTTGGAAATGTAAAACGCGGTTGTTTCTCCTTCCATAGTCGCATTGAATGCGAAAATAATTTCAGTCACATGATCACGTTCGCAGCGTTCAATGAGGCTTTGAACGGTTAAGTCGGAAGGTCCAATGCCGTCCATCGGAGAGATAAGTCCGCCTAACACATGATACAATCCATGAAACTGCGATGTGCCTTCCACCGCCATAACATCGCGAATGTCGGCAACCACACAAACCGTTTGCTTGTCTCTTCGGTCGTTGGAACAAATTCCGCAGAGCTTGTCGTCTGAAAGGTTGTGACAATTCGAACAGAATTGAACATGCTGTTTCATGAGTTGAAAGGAAGAGGAGAAGCGCTCGACTTCATCGTTCGAACGGCGCAGAAGATCTAACACCAGACGAAGCGCTGTCTTACGTCCAATGCCCGGCAAGGAAGACATTTGATCAACGGCTGCTTCAATCCATTTCGAACTCGAATTCATAGCAGCGAAATTACATGCTGTTGTTCGAAACCTTTTGAATAAACAAAAAGACTTTTCAAAAAAATCGATTAATTGCAAAGAAAAAGACCATGTCTCCTCTGGTAATTGCATCTGTTCTTATTGTCTACTTCATTGCACTCTTCGTGGTGGCTGTTATGACTTCTAAAAAGGCCGATAATGCTTCGTTTTTCAAGGCGAATAAAAGTGCGTCTTGGATATTGGTAGCGTTCGGAATGATTGGCACATCGCTTTCAGGTGTGACCTTTGTTTCAGTGCCCGGAACGGTAAGCGTAGCGGGCATGCAGTATTTCATGATGGCCCTCGGATTTTTCGCAGGTTACTTCGTGGTGGCTTATGTCTTGTTGCCGCTGTATTACAAATTGAATTTAACTTCCATCTATTCGTATTTAGAAAAGCGCTTCGGTTCTCCGGCGTATGAGCTCGGCGCCTTGTTTTTTATTTTATCAAGAACCGTAGGCGCCTCGCTTCGCCTGTT
>JBIKRF010000001.1:0-91740 GCA_044349305.1 Flavobacteriales bacterium | reverse complement strand
TCAGATTTTAGAAATTCCTGAATGATTTTGTGTCGCTCTTCTGTGGTAAAATACTTTGTTGTCTTTTGAATAATTTTCTTGTTCATGTTTTACACTTTTCAGTGTAAACCTATTTTAGGACAAGTCACTGTGTAATGGGAACTTCGTTTTAAATCTTCCCCTTTCTTACCTTCTCTTAACTTTTGTTTAGACATTCGCCCGAAGAGCATTATTCCCTTTTCTTAACTTCTCTTAACTTCTCTTAACTTTTGTAACAATTATTCCGACTGTCCAACGAATACCCATTGGTAGGTTCCGTTTACATTTTCAAGTCCCCAATAGTTAAATGACCCGCTTGAGCGATCTCCGTTTTCATTCAAGGAAATAACTCCGGTTGCTCCTGAGAAACCATTCGACGCATTTATGAAAGCAGACTGCAAAGAAGCTGCGCTACCTGGAATTCCAGTCTCATTTTCCACCAACTTTGAAATTACAAACATCGCATCGTAAGCAGCTAATGTGTAGGCGTCTGATAGAATTCCGGTCATTCCGTTAATACTTGTGATTACAGATGACCACAAGTATTCAGTAGACATAGGCAATCCAAAATCAGGACAAAAGAAGTGAGTAGTTACCGCAAATTGTGACGCTAACGGATCTTGCAAGAGAGCCGAATTCTTAACGAAGCCATCACCACCATACCAATTCACTCCAGACAAGACCGGGTCTGAACTTGCTTGATTAAATAACGTTACCGCTTCGTCGAAAGATGCCAAATAAACTGCAATTTGGTCATTCGTGTATGTTGAATTCAAACCAAGAATTTGACTCTTCACATCTGCTAAAACCGTTGTGAAATCTGTTGTCGTGGTTTCATAATTTCCAACAGAAATAACGTTACCGCCTAAGTTCGTAAAATTATTTCCAACTGAACTTTGTAGCCCCAAGTTTCCGGCATCATTTCTAGCCAAAGTCACAAGCGCTTGTTTGCCTGCGTTCTTAATTGATTTCGCTAGAGCAGCTCCCTCAATCTGATCTCCTGGAACATAGCGAAAGACCATGTCGTTTGCAATAGCCAAACTACTTGCAGTGCTGCCTTGACTAACAACAAGAATCCCTAAACTATCTGCAATAGGTTTCACCAAGGCCAGTTCAGCACTTGATTGTGGACCAATAATAAACTTGTATCCGCTCGACGAAATATTCTCTGCTGTCAGTGCTGCATTAATGGGATCTAATTGCGTTTCAAAAACGGTTAACCCAAACCGAAAAGGAATGTGTCGGCATTCAAAATCGTGGTTAATTTTTTCAACAGCAATTTCTAATGCAGCCTTTGATGTAATGCCAAGATTAGACCATCCGCCTGTTTGAGACAGCAACGCTGCAACTTTGATCTCTTGAACTTCTTCGTGTTCGTGGTCTTTCCGACATGAGACGATTGTAATAACACAGAAAAGTAAAACCAATAATTTCTTCATAATCTTTTTCAGTTGTGGCAAAGATGAACCTAAATTTCAAAGAATAAGAGAGTTTCCGAGTTAAAAATCAGAATTTTCAATTTTCGCTATTCAACTGCTTTTGGAACTTATTGTAAACGTAAAACATAACCAAACCAAATACCACCGCCGCAACGATGAGCACTGTATTCATCAATCCCGTAACCGAAAATGATAATCGAATAAGGATTGTCGAAATGATAAATCCTGAATTACGAATGACCTTGTGAAACTCATCGGTATGGAAAAAGGAGAATAACAAGAGAAAAACATCCACAACAATTAACACTGTGAAGAACTGTTCGAAGAACACATTGTTCAAGTTCTGAAAGTCAACATTGGCATGGGCAGCAGGAGATAATACTCCGAACAACCAAGTTGAAAATGAATAGATAGAAAGCGCTAATAGAATCGGCACAAGTGCTAAAGCCATGAGTTTCTTAATCCTAATGAAGCGCACAGTTCCATCTTGCTTGTTTAAATCAGATTCATCTATCAAAACTCTTTTCTTACTTTGTTTATAGAACAAATAAATCAGGAAAAACATGATTACCGACGCAAGGATATCATAGGTAAATTGTAAATCATACTTCTGAGAAAACCAATCCGACGAAAGTGATAAAGCCGAAAGATCCTTGAATATTCGTCTAATAATAATTAGCGTTATAATCTCATACTGCTTGCCGATATAGGTTATTATTGAGCGTGGTAAATAATAGATTAGTAAATAAACCTCGTAAACTAGAATAAACGAAAAAGGTGTATAAATAGCCGCAATTGGATTTTCAAAAAGAGCTGTCCCACTGTCAATTTTAATTACACCTAAATCAACTAAAAAGATAAGTGACAGGTGAACGAAGAAACTTGCAATAGCAATAATTAGAATTATTCGCTCACTCTTTTTTCTCGTTTCATTCGATAGAAACTTTTGATAAAGTGCCTGCGGAAATCTGTTATTCATCGGTTTAAAACAAAAAACCAATCTAAATGTTCAAACGTATGTTTCTCAGAATGAACAACTAACACATTGAACACATCTTCCACAGCTGCAAACCGAAATTGCTTATGTTCTTGCTGAAAGTCAGAATAAAAATACAAAACGATACCTTGCTTAAAAGAAAAAATTATACTTTTATGAAACCTCGATAGAACAGAATATGAAAAGAAACCACAACGATGTTTCGTACTACAATGAATTCAGTAGCCTGCTAACTGCATGTACCTCAGAAATCATTCAATCTAATTCCGAGAATCTATCTCAAACATTAGATCATGTTCTTATGAAAATGGGTGTTTTCTCAGAGGTTGATCGTGTCTACTATTTTGCATTTGATTACCAAGCTTCCACCTGTTCAAATACTAACGAATGGTGCAAAGCTGGAGTAACTCCTCAAATTACAGAACTTCAAGATATTCCAATTGAAATTTTACCCAATTGGATGAACACCATGTTGAGAGGAGACGAAATTTACATTCGCGATTTGAATGAACTCGATGAATCTTGGGGTCCGGAGAAAGAAATTTTAGAACCCCAAGGCATTCAGTCTTTACTTGTTTTACCTGTAATTGAAGAAAACTTTCTTTTTGGTTTTATAGGATTCGATGCTGTTGAAGAAAAAATTGAATGGAACGACAATGCTCGAAACCTTCTTCAAATTTTATCTAACAACATCGCCTCTGTTATTCGACGAAACAATCAAAATATTGAGCTCATTGAAAAAACGGAGGCCGCCAACGCTGCTAGTCAAGCTAAATCTCAATTCCTAGCTAATATTTCCCATGAGATTAGGACACCTATAAACAGTGTCATTGGATTCAGCGAATTACTTAAAAGCACTTCTCTCGATGAAGACCAAAAAGTCTTTGTCAATAGCCTTAACGATTCTGCTAATTTTCTTTTTGAGCTTGTGAACCAAATTCTTGACTTCACCAAAATTGAAGCTGGAAAAGTAGAACTCCTTCGGGAAAGAACAAATCTTTTTGAACTCACGAATAGCGTGCACAAGACTCTCATGCCGCTTGCAAAGGCAAAGAACATAAACTTAGAATTAAGAATAGACATTGGGGAGTCAGTCTTCGTGCTAATTGATGAGACACGCATTCGTCAGGTGCTCGTGAACTTAGTTTCCAATGGTATAAAATTTACCGAACGTGGATTCGTTCGACTCTCGCTGGAAAAACTTGGTGAGTTTGAAAATAAAGTTGACATACGCTTTTCTGTGCAAGACTCGGGAATAGGCATTTCGGCTGAACAACAAAAGAATATATTCTCAGTGTTTCATCAAGGTGATAATTCCACCTCTAAAAAATATGGAGGCTCTGGTCTAGGTCTAGTTATATCAAATGGTATTCTTGATCTTATGGACAGTAAAATTATCTGCGATTCGAGTCCAGAGAATGGAAGTCTTTTCTATTTCGACATGGAGTTGGACACTTGTGAGTACAACACAAAGGAGTTAAAAATTGAAGAGATAACGATCCCAAAAGTTGAGTCAAGAACAAATGAACAGTTGTGCACGCTAATCGTAGATGATAATGTTCTAAATCTGCTGCTTTTGAAGGTTATGCTTCAACAAGTTTATCCAGGTTTAACTATTCACGAGGCTGCGGACGGATTCGCTGCATTGGAATTATTGAAAAACATACATCCAGATTTTATAATTATGGACATTCAAATGCCTGAAATGGACGGAAGGGAAACGACTAAGAACATTAGAGCGTTGAATTACGACCTTCCGATTATTGCGTGCACTGCGAGTGTTACTGAAGGGGAAAAAGAACGCTGCCTCGAGGCCGGGATGAATGACTACATCGCGAAACCTATTTCAAAAGAACTCATTAGAACGATTTTAGAAAAGAATATACCTCAACTAAAATCTCTAATCTGAGTCATTGATCTGATGAAGAAGTGGGAAAACCTTCGGTTTTATTCCTCCCGATAGCTATCGGGATTCATAATTCCTACTATGTAATTGGAACCTTTAACTACGTTATTGGAAAACCTTCGGTTTTATTCCTACTGCGTAATTCCTATTTCATAATTGGAACTTCGTTTTTAAATCTTCCCTTTTCTTACCCTCTCTTAACTTTTCTTAACCTTTAAAGAAGCATTCGTGCAATGCACATTAGTTGCTTCGCAATCAATCCTTCAAAAACCCAAACTTCCCAGCGTTATAATCTTCAATCGCTTCGCGGATCTCTTGTTCGGTGTTCATTACGAATGGTCCATAGGCTACATATGGTTCGTTCAGCGGCTCTCCGCTGAGGACAAGGATGATTGATTTTTTCTTTGCTGAAATGTGAATAGCTCCTGCTTCATTTTTGAACTGCAAGTAATAGTTCTCTGTCACAGATGTTCCATTCACCTCCAACTCACCGTCTACCAACAACAATCCTGAATTATAATTCGCAGGTAATTCGAAATCGACAAACCCACCTTCGTTCAAATGCACATCGTACATGTGAATGGGTGAAAAGGTTGAAGCAATTCCGTTAACCCCTTTGTATTCTCCAGAAACGACATGAACTTCACCGCCATTGTTAGCCAACGCAAATTTCGGTTTGTCGGAATGAACAATGCTCTGGTATTTCGCTGGAGCAAACTTGTGTTTCTTCGGAAGGTTAATCCACAACTGAATCATTTCAAACGCACCACCCGAACGATTGAAGGTTTGTTCGTGATATTCTTTGTGAAGCACTCCACCTCCGGCTGTCATCCATTGAATATCTCCGGGACCAATAATTCCGTGATTCCCTTTGCTGTCGTGATGTTCAACAGAACCTTTGTATGCAAAAGTCACCGTCTCAATTCCTCTATGCGGATGAACACCCACACCTTGTGAAATTTCCGAAGGAGGAAAATCAACTTCCGCGTTGAAGTCTAACAAAAAGAATGGCGACATGCGTTCTTCGAACCCCTTTCCATTCGGATAAAAATTCATCACTTTAAATCCATTTCCAACCATGTGTCGGTTTGTCGGAGAGAACACTCCTTCCACCCCTCTTAATCCAGAAGTCTCATTTTCATTCTGTTTCCCATTCTCACTCTTCCCATCTACCCCACTAATTTTCGAAACAAAAAAAGCACCTACCGCTGCTAGCGCCGTGCTGACGATGAATTTCTTTCTGTCCATTTTCTTGAGTTTAAGCGAATTTAACAAGAATGCACATTCACAATCGAAATTTCATTTCGATCAATCACTTCGTGATCAATTGCGCTGCAATCAATCGCTACGCGAGTAATAAAAAACGTCGAAGACATTCGCCGAAAGAATTCGTCAAATCGCAACATTCTTCCCCTCTCTTCCCCTCTCTTCCCCTCTCCTCCCATCTCTTCCCATCTCTTAACTTCTCTTAAAAGCATTCGTGTTTTACACATTCTATCCTATATTCGCACCGCACTTATCCAGAAAGACGGAGGGAATAGGCCCTTAGATGTCTTGGCAACCCGGTAAAGCAGGGTGCCAATTCCTACCTCGAAACAGCTTCGAGGGGAGATAAGAAAGGAAGTTTTCACTTCCGTCCCATTGGGCAGTGCAATACATGCTATGGGAATACAAGACGAAATTTCAAAACACATTTTACTTCTCGACGGTGCCATGGGTACTCAAATTCAATTGTTGAATTTACAAGAAGAAGATTACCGCGGAGATGATTTTAAAGATCACCCTTCCTCACTGAAAGGCAACAACGACCTGCTGTGCATCACACGTCCGCATTTCATTGAACGCATTCACCTCAACTACCTCGAGGCTGGCGCGAACATCATTGAAACCAACACCTTCAACGCGCAACGCATTTCTCTCGACGATTACGGTCTCACGCACATCGCATACGATCTCAATGTCGCTGCAGCGAAAGTGGCAGTAAATGCTCGAAACAAATTCCAACAAGAACATCCAGAGGCCTTGCCTGCCTTCGTCGCTGGAGCCATAGGTCCTACTTCGAAAACATGTTCTCTCTCCCCAAATGTTGAACGCCCCGAGTTTCGCGCTGTGAATTACAACGAACTTAAAAGCGCCTACCGCGAACAAGTGGAAGGACTTCTCGACGGTGGTGTTGATGCTTTGTTGGTTGAAACCATCTTCGATACACTTAACGCGAAAGCCGCATTCCACGCCATTCTCGATGTGCTTGAAGACCGAAACCTTTCAGCCATAACCAAAGAAAATCCGAATGGCGACATAGCCATCATGGCCAGCGGAACAATTACCGATTTAGCTGGAAGAACGCTGAGCGGACAAACCGCTGCGGCATTTGCCGTATCGTTGGAACACGTTCCGTTGTTCAGCATTGGATTCAATTGCGCTTTGGGCGCAGAGCAATTACTTCCGCAAGTTTTGGCTTTGAAGTCTTTCACAAATGCGCACTTAAGTGCCTATCCGAATGCAGGTTTACCCAATGCCATGGGCGGATACGACGAAAGCGCAGAAACCTTTCGCGATAAAATTCAACCGTTCTTGAATCAACCTGAACTCCGCATCATTGGCGGATGCTGCGGCACATCGCCTGCACACATTCAAGCATTGCACTCACTCATTCATACCCATTCGAACAATGACTAACACACTCTTCCTCTCTGGACTCGAAGTGGTTCGCATTGAATCGCAAGCCAATTTCATTAACATTGGAGAACGAACCAACGTCGCAGGCTCCATTCAATTCAAAAGAGCCATTCAAGAAAAAGACTATGTCAAGGCCATTGCCATTGCGCGCGAACAAGTCGAAAGCGGATCGGTCATCCTTGACATTAACATGGACGACGCGCTCATCGACGGCGTTGAAGCCATGCGCACCTTCCTGAATCTTTTAGCCGCAGAGCCCGATATTTCAAGGGTTCCGCTTATGATCGATTCTTCGAAATGGGAAATTATTGAAGCTGGACTACAATGTGCACAAGGGAAATGTATTGTGAATTCGCTAAGCTTAAAAGATGGCGACGAACTGTTTATTGAACGTGCTAAGCTCACGCGCAAATACGGTGCTGCTGTTGTTGTTATGGCCTTCGATGAACACGGACAAGCAGATACGTTTGAACGAAGAACAGCTATCTGCGAACGCGCTTATCGTGTGCTCACCGAACAAGTGAACTTCCCACCGCACAACATTATTTTCGATCCGAATATCTTTCCAATTGGTACAGGGCTCGACGAGCACAAGCGCTACGCCATTGATTTTTTCGCAGCAACAACCTGGATTAAAGCTAACCTTCCTCACGCCAAAGTAAGCGGAGGAGTTTCGAATGTATCCTTTTCGTTTCGCGGAAATAACGTTGTGCGCGAAGCCATGCACGCTTCCTTTCTCTATCACGGAGTGAAAGCAGGAATGGACATGGGCCTCGTGAATACCGCACAGCTCGCGGTTTACGAAGAGGTAGATAAAAATTTAATGTTGAAGGTGGAAGATGTCATTTTCAATCGAACTGAAAATGCAACCGAGGCTCTTCTTGAAATAGCACAACAATTCAATTCACAAAAAAATAAAATTGAAACCGTTGCGGCGTGGAGAAACGAGTCGCTTCAGAAAAGACTTTCGCATGCGCTTGTGCACGGAATAACCGAGCACATTGAAGCAGATGTGAAGGAAGCGTTGCTTCACTACCCTACTCCGCTCTCCATTATTGAAGGTCCGCTCATGGACGGAATGAACATCGTTGGCGATTATTTCGGTAGCGGAAAAATGTTCTTGCCGCAAGTGGTAAAAAGTGCGCGTGTCATGAAAGCCGCAGTAGCTGTGCTTGAACCACAATTGCTAGCTGAAAAAGAACGCAACCCACTTCAAGCCCAAGCCAAGAAAAAAATTGTTCTTGCCACTGTGAAAGGAGACGTTCATGATATTGGAAAAAACATCGTGAGCATTGTCTTGGCGTGCAACGGTTATGACATTGTTGATCTAGGAGTCATGGTTCCGAACGAAGTGATTATTGAAACAGCTATTCGCGAAAACGCCGATGCCATTGGGCTAAGCGGACTCATTACCCCTTCCCTAGAAATCATGTGCGACTTAGCCGAAGACCTTTCAAGAAGAAAATTAAACTTCCCAATTCTTATTGGAGGTGCTACCACTTCGCGCGTGCACACCGCTGTGAAGATTGAACCGCGCACACACGTCCCTGTCATTCACGTGAACGATGCCAGCAAGGTGGTTCCCGCTGTGCGCAGTCTCTTCAACAAAGAAGAAAGCGAGGCTTTCCTTCAACAAATAAAAACAGATTACGCTCGCGTTCGCGAAAACTACGAAACGCATCAGCGAGAGAAAAGACGTGTGTCTCTGAACACAGCGCGCAGCAATGCTTTCCAACCGACAGTAACACACGTTCCTTTTCAACCTAAAAAATTAGGTGTACATAAAGTTAAATTTAGTTTGAAGGAAGTAGCGCCATACATCGACTGGACGCCCTTCTTTCAAGCGTGGCAATTGGCCGGAAAGTTTCCGGAAATATTTAAAGATGAAGTTGTAGGTGAGCAATCCACTATTCTCTTCAAGGATGCGCAAGACGTTTTGAATTCATGGATTGAAGAAAACCGTTCAACCTTAGGAACGTTCGGTTTATTTCCAGCTAAAAGAAAAAATAACGACGATATTGAAGTGTATTCGAAAGAATATTCGAGCTGCAAGGAAGACGTAACATTCATTACCCTTCGTCAGCAAACCGAGAAAGCGCAAGGCGTTCCGAATTTCGCGTTAGCCGATTATATTTCGGAAGATGTTCAAGATTACATGGGGTGTTTCGCCGTTACGACCGGACATTGGGCGGAGGACATTGCGAAGCAATTTCAAGAAGAACAAAACGACTATCACGCCATTTTAGTCAAGGCCATTGCCGATCGTCTGGCCGAAGCCACAGCCGAATTGCTTCACGAAAAAGTTCGAAAAGAATATTGGGGGTTTGCCGCAGACGAGCAATTGTCGAATTCAGAATTGATTTCTGAAAAGTACAAAGGCATTCGTCCGGCACCTGGTTATCCTGCTTGTCCAGACCACGAAGAAAAACGAACCATCTGGAAGTTATTGAATGTTGAAAATGAAATTGGCATCTCCTTAACCGAGTCGTTGGCTATGTTGCCAGCCTCCTCTGTGAGTGGCTATTTCATTGGTCATCCGGAAAGCAAATACTTCGGCATTGGAAAAATAGAAATGGATCAAGTAGAAGACTACGCTGTACG
The DNA here is from genome assembly GCA_044349305.1 of Flavobacteriales bacterium. Lineage (GTDB taxonomy): Bacteria > Bacteroidota > Bacteroidia > Flavobacteriales_D > Sanyastnellaceae > CAIZGX01. The sequence continues at coordinate 82,100 of JBIKRF010000001.1, read as the reverse complement.
CAGGGGAGTTTCACTTGATGAAGCAAAGAAAATATTATCACACTTATTGTTTTAGTATGAAAGTCATTCAGCATTTAGAAGAAGCTAAACGAACGTTGTTCAGCATTGAAATTTTACCGCCACTGAAAGGCGATAACATTCAGGAAATCTACACAACTATGAATGAACTTATTCAGTTCGAACCTGCGTTTGTAGATGTTACCTATCACCGCGAAGAATATGTCTTTCGCGATGCCGGCAATGGTTTATTGAAGAAGCATACTGTGCGCAAACGTCCGGGAACAGTGGGCATTTGCGCAGCGCTCCTGAATAAATATCAGATTGATACGATACCTCACATTATCTGCGGCGGATTCTCGAAGCAAGACACGGAAGATGCTTTGATTGATTTGCATTTCTTGGGCATTGACAATGTGCTGTTACTTCGCGGAGACGCTATAAAAAGTGAAGGCCGATTTGTTCCTGAGGTTGATGGTAATCGCTATGCAAAAGAATTGGTTCAGCAGGTGGTGAACATGAACAAGGGGAAGTATTTAGATCCTGATTTGAGCAATGTTCAACACACGAATTTCTGCATTGGTGTAGCGGGATATCCAGAAAAACATTTCGAATCTCCGAATCAGCAAATGGACTTGAGTTACCTGAAACAGAAGGTAGATGCAGGTGCTGAGTACATTGTCACGCAAATGTTTTTCGACAACAAGAAATATTTCTCCTTCGTCGAAGATTGTCTCGCTGCTGGTATAACTGTTCCTATTATTCCGGGATTAAAGCCGCTCAGTACCTTGTCTCAATTGAACATTTTACCGCATCACTTCCACATAGATATTCCACAAGAATTAACAGAACAAGTTTTGCGTGCGAAGAACAAAGAAGAGATTCAAGAAATTGGAATAGCGTGGTGCATTGAACAATCGAAAGAATTGAAGGCAGCCGGTGTTCCATGTTTGCATTATTATACGATGGGAAAGGTCCGAGCGATTTCATCCATTGCGAAAGCAGTGTTTTAATCGAAATTTCATTTCGATCAATCACTTCGTGATCAATTGCGCTGCAATTAATCGCTACGCGAGTAATAAAAATCGTCGAAGACATTCGCGAAGCATTCGCCCAACGGGCATTCGTGCTTGCACATTCGCCCTACGAGCAGGAGATTATTGACATAATCGACTAATGCCTTGAACATAATTCTGAATAACTCCCAAGCGTTGTGGTAAGTTATCACCTTTGAATCCTTTGATGTCGGAATAAGTAATTGTTGAAATGTAGGCAGCTAAATATTTTGAAGAAAGCGGCATGTAAGACCAGTGCCATTTCTCCATGCTGTAGCCTGTTCGATTCGTAGCCACTTTATCGGAATACACTTGACAAAAGCCAAATTCTCCGGCGTGAGCATTGAGCCAATTGTAAATCTTCAAGCCAACTCCCGATTGAAAATACACATCTTCCAAAGAATTCAAATCGATGTCTGTTCCCCAATGATGACGTGAAGTTCCCGGCATCGAGCTGAAGAGCAAAATTTTATTCGCTATAGCCATCGAATCTTTCGTTTCAGCAGCGTTAATTTCCCACTTCCTTTCCCAAATGCCCTTTTGATCATAAAAAGTTCTTGTTCCAGAAATAATAGTCAAGTTAATTCCTTCAGCCAAAGCAGCATTGCGCATTTTCAAATAAGCATTCAATACTTCCTCTTGAATATGCATGGGCTTCGAGCAATATTCCGATGGGACTGCCACAAACCCTTTCGTTTCTGAAGGTGAAAATTTTCCAAGCAAAATCGACTTGGAGATTTCAACCTGATTTGTTGTGCTTTGCAATTCGGAAACCTTCTGCTCGGCTGCAGCGGGGGCCTGATTTTCAGCAGGCTGTTGAGGCGACTGGCAAGCCCCGAACAATGCGACTGCACCGATGTAAAGAATAAATCTCTTCATTACATTTTCTCAACAAACTCGCTAAATACCCATCCGGTAGTACCATCTGCTAGACGAACGTGGTACCAAGTCTTTCCAGAAATAAACTCTAACAAATCCGGAGTGATTTTAGCATAGCCTCTCGATTTCGATTTAGCATCTTGGTAAGAAATATCATAACGATATCCGTCTGAACGACCTTCAACCATTACGGCCTTACCGCGAGGCAAAGAGAAAACGAATACTCCATTGTAATCGCTGAAGAAATCTGTCTTTTGAGTTAAGATAGCTTCCCCATAATTTCCGTCCGGAATAAACTCATCTAAGATAACTAAACCGTCTCCCTTCTTCATAGAAGTCACCTTGTTCGCTGTTGTACTGTGGTCACCTCTCAAAATAACAGAGTTTCCTTTTACGGTAGCATTCGGAGTAAACACATTCGTTGCAGCACCCGCAGGAGATGACTGACCCGGAGTTGCAGGAGCACCACCATTCAATTCTTGCTCTTTTAATTTAAGCTCTCGCTCTTTCAGTTCGAGCTCTTTGGCTTTTAAATCATCGTTGCCTGAATTTGCGCAACTAGAAAGAAGAATAACTTGTAACGACAATCCTAAAATAAGAAGTCCCTTAGCGACAATAGATGATTTCATGATTCAGTAAAAGTTTAGATTTCAAATATAGATTGAAACAATTCTAGAAAAAACTCTCGAAGCAGAAACTTTCTACTTACCCGACATGTCGCAGGTTTCACAAGACTCCTTCTTCTTAAAAAACAATCGTTTCACAACGTAATAAATTGCGAGCATAAGAATTACTATCGTCAGTGCAATTTGCATTAATTAAATAAATGGAAGGTGAGCAGCGCAAGTGTGTAGGCCATGAAACCCATATAGCCCATTTGAATGAGAGGCCATTTCCACGATTTGGTTTCGCGTTTCACCGCAGCGAAGGTGGCCATGCATTGCATTGCAAAAACGTAGAAGACCATGAGAGAAAGTCCTGATGCAAGCGAATACGCGGGCTTTCCTGTTTGAAGGTTAATGTCCTCGCGCATGCGTTGAAGGAGCGATTCGTCTTCCTCATAGTTTTCTCCAGCGCTATATAAAGTAGCCATTGTTCCAACAAAAACTTCGCGCGCTGCGAAAGAAGTCAGCAAGGAAACGGTCATCTTCCAGTCGTATCCTAACGGTGCGAAAACCGGAGCAATTGTTTTTCCCGCTTGACCCAAATACGATTCTTCGATTTGTGTTTTACCTTGAGCAACTTGCTCTTCATTTATTTTCGGGAAGGCCGCAAATGCCCACAGGACAACTGATATAGCCAAAATAATTTTCCCCGCATCGAATACAAACGCTTGAACTTTTTCCTTCAGGTGAAGCAGAATATTCTTCCAACGTGGCCAGCGGTATTCAGGTAATTCAAGCAATAAAAAACTCTTCTCTTTCGAGCGAATGAATTTGTTCATGACCATGGCTACTAGCAAAGCGCCTATAACACCCAAGGCGTACATCGCAAAAAGAACTGTTCCTTGAAGACCTATAAATCCGTATATGTACGTGTTCGGAATTACCAAATAGATGAGCAACACGAAAACGGGAATGCGCGCTGAACAGCTGATTAGCGGAGAAACCAAAATGGTAATGAGACGCTCTTTCGGATTACCGATTACACGCGTTGAAAGAATGGCCGGAATGGCGCATGCCGCGCTCGATACCAAAGGCACTACGCTTCGTCCGTTTAATCCAAATGGACGAACCAATCGATCCATGATGAAGACCACGCGGGTCATGTAACCGGTTTCTTCGAGCACACCAATGAAGAAAAAGAGGATGGCAATTTGTGGAACGAAAACCAATACTCCTCCAACGCCAGGCACTATGCCTTGAGTCAACAGATCGGTGAAAATTCCGTCTGGAAGTTGGCCTTGTAAAAACTGACTGAAATTTAAAAAGATGCTGTCGATCCAATCCATGGGAATAGCAGAGATGCTGAACATGAATTGAAAAATGAGGAACAACACTATTCCGAAAAAGGCGTATCCTAAAATTGGATGCACCAATAGCTTATCAACTTTCGTGGTGAATGAATGTCGCGTTACTCCAACAAACGAGGGAACCTCTTTCAATCGGTTTACAATTGACGTTTTTCTGCTTTCCGCGTCTCTTCTGGCTTCTGCGATGTTCAGATTTTCTTTTAATGGGAAGGAAATAAATTTCTCAACGGGTTGAATGTTGCATGCTGAAATGAAATCGATCAGCGCTTGCTTCCCCTCGCCTGTTCTTCCGTTGATTTTCAAAAACGGAATTTGATTGAAGGCGTTGGTGAGTTCTTCTGGATTAACTGACTTGCCAATGAGCATGTCGTTCATGGTGAGCACACCAATCACAGGAATATCAAGGTCGCTGATTTGTGTAAGAATAACCAGGTTCCGTTCAAGGTTGGTGACGTCTACCGTCACGACAACCAGTTCCGGAAAATCAGCGTGTTTTTTATTATGAAGAATTTCCGAAACAATTTTTTCTTCTTCGGAGTATGCGTTCAGGCTGTATGCACCGGGAAGATCGAGCAGTTCAGCCACTCTTCCATCGGGCAGATTAAATTTCCCCCAATGTTTTTCCACGGTCACTCCGGGGAAGTTTCCCACTTGCTGATTCATGCCTGTAAGCAGGTTGAACAACGAGGTCTTAGCTGTATTCGGGCTGCCGACTAGGGCAATTTTGGTACACATGTTTTCTTAGCAATCGATGGTCTCTATGAGCGAGGCCTCGTCTTCGCGCAGCGAAAGTACGGCGCCTCCGGCATCAATTGCAAATGGTCCGCGGAAAGGGGCTCTGAAGAGCACTTGCACGCGCTTTCCTGGATAAAAACCCATCTCAATGAGTTTCGCTCCCATGGCATGTTCGGCCACACTCACAATTTGTGCGTATTGTCCGGGTAGGTATTGCGCCAGTGTCTTCTTCACCTTACAAATTTACTTTATCGGTTAGGAAGGGCTATACCTTAAAAGTGGTATTTGAACTTCGTTGTGGGAACTGCGTTGTTTGAACTACGTTGTGGGAACTGCGTTGTTGGAACTGCGTTGTGAGAACTGCGTTGTGGGAACGATGTTGTGGGAACGATGTTGTTGGAACTGCGTTGTGAGAACTGCGTTGTGAGAACTGCGTTGTTGGAACGAAGTTGTGGGAACTGCGTTGTTGGAACGATGTTGTGGGAACTGCGTTGTTGGAACTTTGTTGTGGGAACTATGTTGTGAGAACTAATTTGTGGACTAGTCCAGTCGAAGACATTCGCCGCAGGCATTCGTTCAAAGAACATTCGTCGAAGACATTAGTGCTTCGCACATTAGTGCCTATATTTGCAAAAAAGGGGGTATAGCTCAGTTGGCTAGAGCGCTTGCATGGCATGCAAGAGGTCATCGGTTCGAATCCGATTATCTCCACTTAAAATTCCCGTAAGTTATTCATTTTGAACTTCTTACGGGTTTTTAATTTACATTAAGCCCACCAAAAGCCCACATTTTTCAGATTTCGAAGAAAAAATTTCAAAATTTCTTCTCGCTTTTCATTCTTTCTTTTGAAGAAAAAAACACAATCAGTATTCATGCATTTTTTATGAATTTGCATATTCAAAAAAAAGGGAATTATTTCTTAAGCTGATTAACCAACACCTGATAAACCTCCTCCTTCTCCCTGAGAAGCTCACTTAGAAATTCGTTCTTGTCTTGGTACCGTTGCAGTAGCAATTTATCGTAATCTGTCTGATACTTGTCCGCGTAGTATTGAAAAAAATTATGGTTAAGTACTTTGCAAAGACGTTCGAGCAAACCAGTGTCTATGGTTTCGCGACGATAGATATCGAAAACATTTGGTTTTGAAACATTCAAAGCTGAAGCTAATTCTTCCACTGTAAATCCGCGCTTCTTCACTATTTTCTTTATTTCCAGACCGATTGAATGCTTCGCCATTAAACGAATCTAGATTGAAAATGAGCGGAGGTAAAAGTTGAAAGTGATTTGAAAATATAGCTATGCAATAGCTGTATGAAAATTAAATTTTGAATTGCTGAGAATATAATAGGTAAATAGAGATTTGTTTTTGTTGATAGTTTTGTAATATTGCTATAGTAAAACTATAGTTAAGCATGAAATCAGAACGCTCCAAACTCTTCTTATTCCCGCTTTTTCTTATTCTTTTTTCAACGATAATAGCTTCAGCACAATCAATAACCCCCTCGATCAACAACAGTACTGGCGGAACTGCCACGTTTGGAAACCTTGTAGTCGATTGGAATGTTGGGGAATCCATGATTACTACCCAAACGAACGGATTCATTGTAACCAATGGACAATTGCAACCGGTTGATGGAATTATTTCTGTGGAAGAATTGAATTCATCGTGGAATATTTCTGTGTATCCGAATCCAACACGCGATGAATTTATGATTATCGCGCCGAGCTCGGGTATTTACGAAGCATCATTATTCGATTTAGCGGGAAAATTCATTTCAAAACAATTACTTAACAACACCAACCGAATTGATGTTCGTTCATTTGCCAACGGAAGTTATTATTTACAAGTTAGAAATACAGCATCACAAGAATTCAAGACCATTACCTTAATCAAAGCCAACTAAGATGAACATCAGATCCAAATTAATCTTCCCTTCTCTTACCCTTTTCTTATCTTTTCTTACGCTTTTAGCAAGTGCTCAAGCTCCGCTTCAAATCCCTTATCAAGGTGTTGCACGCGACGCTCAGGGAAATGCGTTGCAGAATCAACTAGTCACTTTGCGGCTGACTATAGAAGATTTCTCAGGAGCTAATTTGTTCCAGGAAATTCATCAAACTACTACGAATCAATTTGGACTATTCAACGTGAAGATTGGAAATGTCATTCCATTGAATATCGATTGGGGTAATGGAACTAAATTTCTACATGTGGAAATGGATCCTCAAGGCGGAGGGAATTACACCGATTTAGGCGCCACACAATTTCTTAGTGTACCGTATGCACTATATGCGGAAACATCTGCTAACGGAGGCACAGTAGGTCCTCAAGGTCCTGCGGGCCCACAAGGTCCTGCTGGACCGCAAGGTGCAACCGGTACAACTGGCGCAACAGGACCTCAAGGACCAGCGGGTCCTCAAGGTGCCATCGGACCTCAGGGGCCGGCAGGACCTTCTGGAGGAATTCCGAATGGAACTACTCCTGGCGAAATGCTATTTTGGAATGGCACATCTTGGGTAGCAGTGGCTCCTGGACAAAATGGAGACAACCTTATATTGTGTAACGGTATTCCAACATGGGGCAGTTGCCCAGTATCTCTTGCTACTATTAGCACTATACCCGTTACTGGAATAAATGCTCAATCAGCAATTTCAGGGGGTGTCATATCTGATTTTGGAAACGGTGACATATCTCAAGTCGGAATTGTAATTGGCACTAGTGCAAACTTGACTATTGAGTCTAATACTTTTTCTGTAGATATATTAAACGCAAACTCATTTACTTCTAACATTTCAAACTTATCGCCCGGCACTACATACTACGTAAGGGCATATGCAATAAACCAGGCTGGAACAGCATATGGTAACGTAATATCCTTTACGACTATAAATTACCAAGTTGGTGGAATTGGTCCTGGAGGTGGTATCATTTTCTACGATAAAGGTGAGTACTCTTTAGGTTTAAATCAACCAGCTTGGAGATATATGGAAGTTGCTTCAACTGATTTAAGCTTTGCTAATGGTTATACATACTTTGACTACGGTTGTAACAATGTTAACATTAGCGGAGCAGAATATTCATTTATTGGAGGCGGTTATCAAAATACAGTTGATATTAATAATGGCTGTTCAAGCACACAAGCTGCTGGTAAAATGTGCTGGAATGCGGTTATAAATGGATTTGATGACTGGTTTATGCCCTCTAAAGATGATATGAATATTATGTATACAAATCTAAACCCACTTGGATTAGGAAACTTTAGCCCGGAGTGGTATTGGTCAAGCACTGAGGCGTCCAATGGAAACGCCTGGCGAAAGCACATGAGCGCAGGTAACATTGAAGTGAATGGAAAATCGCTTCTTTGTAAGGTTCGTGCTGTTAGAGTTTTTTAAAATCAATTAAAAAAAGGAATAAATAAAAAAATAGAAATTATGAAAATCAAATTATCCTTGATTGTAGCGTTTGTAATTATGGCTTTGGGTGCTAAAGCTCAAATCTATTTTCAAAACAATACAAACGAACCCGTATTTGTAGCACTGTGTATGTATTACGACGGTTCATCATCCAAATACTGGGGGTCTGAAGGTTGGTGGAAAGTTGAGCCAGGAGATAAAAAAGAGGTTAGCAGTGCAATCGGATTTCAGGATAACATTTACTATTACGCATTCTCCTCTATTAGCAATAAAGAATATGCAGGTGACGTGAACATACTTGTTCATCCTACAAATGCGTTTTCAATAAAGAATGCAGACAAGGAATACAATCAAAAAGAAAATCCCGAATATGTTTTTAAGAAATTCCGACACGTGAATATGAATCAAGGTGTTTTACAGTTAAAATATACAATTCAACTGAACTATTGATTTCCTAATAAATTACCAATGAAAATTTTCAAATCCATAAATAGGATTGCATTCGTTCTTATCGCCATTTGCGGCCCTGGTTTGGCTTTTTCCCAAAATAAAAAAGCTGACCTATCATCTCGAACACCTTTACCTGCTCAATTCGTAAAATCAGCTGAATTTGAAATTTCAAATCCAACCTTCACTGGAAAGCTTGAATACGATTCGGTTTACAAACCAATACTCACACATCAACGTGCTCAAGATGGCAGTGAAAGAGAGAATGATCAACTCGACAAAATAAGAAACGAAAAAGCTCTCTTAAAGGAAGAATTTGAAAGAAAAGGTTATTCAACGTTACCTGAAGAAACCGAAAAGGTAATGTTCAACCCTCAGCTAGGTCCAAATTTCATTGGGAACTTAAACAACGGAAGTTCGCCTGCAGATAATTCAATTGCCGTATCAAACAACGGAGTGCTCGTAAGTGTATCAAACACATTGATTGAAATGTACTCCACTTCAGGTCAGTTATTGTATTCTAACACAATCGATGTATTCTTTAATGACCCAACCATAAGTGTGGTTTGTGATCCCGTAGTAATCTTCGATAGCGGAGTAAATAAGTTTATTTTCTTCGCTCAAGAATGCACAGGAGAATCTTATAATTCGAATTTACTTATTTGTTTTTCAACCACTAATAACCCTTTGGACGGTTGGTATAATTACAAATTATCTGGTGATCCATTTTCTGAAAATAATTGGTTCGATTATCCGAAAATGGCGGTATCTAATAACGAGGTCTACATAACTGGAAATTTATTTAACAATAGTGATGTGTTTAATCAATCTGCCATTTTTCAAATAGAGAAAAACAATGGCTTTGTTGGCGGCACAATTAACTCACAAGTATGGTCAGGTAATTCGTTAACAGGAACACCATTTACTTTACTGCCTGTATCATATGGCCACCAAGGAAATTATGGACCGGGTTGTTATTTAGTAGCTACAAGCTCTGCAGGCGACAATAGGGTGTGGCTGTATGATTTAACTGGAGATATGTCATCAACAAGTGAAACGATAAATGGTTACGAATTTAATTGCAGTCCTTATTCAGTTGCAGCTCCTGGCCTACAACAAGGAACAACATCCAAATTGGATAATGGTGATTGTAGAGCACTTTCGGGTTTTTATTTGAATGGTGTTATCCATTTTGTTTTTCATTCTGATTTCGGCAGTGGTTACAACGGCATTAATTACAATCGCCTCGATTTGAATGGCTGGTCATTGCAAAACTCAACCTATGGTGCAGGCGGATACGAATACTCATATCCTAGTGTGGCATCGTTTGCAACTTCTACCGCCGACAACACTGTTGTAATTGGATTTTTAAGAACAGGTTCTTCTATTAAACCACAAATAAGAGCCGTAAGCTGCAATAGCGGTATGACATGGGTGAGCTCAATCTTGGTAAAATCAGGGATTAGCTATAACAATGATATGCCAAATGCAAACAACGTTTGCCGTTGGGGAGATTACACCGGAATTACTCGTTTACATAATTCACCCGTTCCTGTTCTTTGGATGAATGGGATGTTCGCGAATAACAATCACGAATGGGATACTTGGATTGCTCAAATCAATACAACAGGAAACACGGCTGTTGAAGACATGTCTTTGGAAAAAGATGTATTGGTGTATCCGAATCCAACAAATTCGAAATTCACAATTGAGTTCTTCTGCAGAAATAGCGGTAATTTAAAATTGAATTTAATTTCTTCTGCAGGCCAAACAGTTAAACTACTAATTGATAAAAACACATCTAACGGACAAAAGAACTTCTCATTCGACACGACTAATTTGCCAGAGGGAATTTATTTTCTGCAAATTGAACTCGACGGGAAATTGTTGCAGACGGAAAAGGTTGTTGTTGAATAATCTTAGCCATATCTCAACTGGAAATCTGAAGTAAAGTACCAGCGATTGACTGAGATGACATCCAACCCTTTACTATTTTTTCTTATACCAACGTTTGTAACAAATTCAGTAAATATTTGTTACATAAACAGATTTACTTAAACCCATTTTTAGGCAATTCGACCGCACGATTTTGTCACAAATCTTGTAGAAATTTGTGACAGATTCCAGTCTTAATAACATCCTTTATTGCACATTCACTTTAAAGAAATGAATGACACGAAATGCCACAGAATCTTTATAGTGTGAGATGTCCATTCGCAAAATAAAATTACCTAGCTGGAGTCTTCAACGAATAATTTTCTTTAACCTCTGACTTTATATAACCATTAAGCCCCTTCCCTGCCAAAGCATACTGAATCATTAAGTGTACCTTCACACCCCCGGGTTTTCGCTCATTGTATGTATAGATAAACTTTTGATCTTTGAATAAAATTGAGATGGAATTCTCCGTGAAGGAATAGCCTAGAACACTCGATTTACCGCTTTTGTTTAAGTACTTTATCATGTTTTTTTTTGACAAAGCTATTCGTGTTCATTGACTTTGAAAAGACAATACGGTTAACAAGACTGGGGAGTTTTTAACAGTAAAAAACTCTTCATTTCTTTAAAAAAACTTGCGAAAATTGAATCAACACTACTGCTTGTTCAACTTAAAACTCACCTCATATCGATAGTATTCAATGTTATTTGTCACAGAAAGTGCACGACGAATACGAAGATCGTCTTCTAATCCAATGATGACTCCCTTTACTATTTGGTTTGGTTCTGCAAGTTCGTCTTTTACAAAGCCCATACAACGTTGAATCTGACCAACGACAGTATCACTAACGCGACCTCTCTTCAATTCCACAACAAGCAGCGTTTTCTTATCCTTACTAATGGCCAGAACATCTATGGGTCCTGTATCGCTTGGATACTGCTGCCCGACTATCTCGCCGTCTTCTTGGTAGATGATGTATTCGCGTCCTAATTCCGTTGAATTCCAATTCTTCACCAAGAAATCTTCTAAGTGCTTTTCCAAAGCAAAGACAAGCGGATCTTCGACAGTTTCATCGTTTACAGTTACTATTACGGCTCTCTCTTCTCCTAATAAACTCTCCAGCTCTTCGCTGTACTTTGTAATATCGCAATAGGTGTGGGCGCCACTCATAGAATTCTTTAGACGCTCGCTCAACTGGATTTTCTCGATACTAATTGGCAACCATTTTACTTGTCTTCTGTGAGGCAAAAATTGATTCTCAACATAATAATAGTCTCCTGTAATTTCTGCCACACGGTAATTGCCATTACCATCTGGGCATAAAACGATATCGCCATTTTTAAGCCCTTTCATACAAACCCACACAGTAGCGCAATACAACCCTAAGGTCACCTTTCTTTTCTCTGGAAATATCTCTTGATAAATAGGTATAAACTCTTTGTTGAATTCACGCCATGAATCTAAAAACCTATCCGTAAAATCCATGTGTAACCCAAAGTCAATTCCAATGAAATTTCCTTGAAAGCATTCTTGTGCATGGACACTCTTTGCGCCGAGGTAAAGCCTGTAGTATGTTTTCATAATTAATTTTTATCTTCTTACAACCCAAAATAATACTCTCTCATCTTCTCAGCCATAAGCTGGCGGCGTGACTTTAGGAACTCGTCGTAGTGCTCTGCGGTCATGGTGAAGATAGAATCTGGAATACAATTGGCTTGAAGATTCGTATGTAATTCATCCAATGAAGCAATGCCTCCATATTTGAGGTCGCCACCTTTGCACTGTTCTAATATTTCTGTAAAATAATCCTGAGGGGCTTTATTGCCGACAGAAATGTTAACCTCTTGCTGCATGTAAACGTAGTTCGCAATTTGATTATACTTGCCTCGCTCCATGCCATTCTTCTTTAGAAAATCTTTTGGGAAGATGTGATGAATATCGCCACGATAAGTAAGCAAATCGTTCACGGTGATTTCCTTAGAAAGGAATCCCTTGTCATTATTCTTTACTTGGCTGGCCAAATAAACCAAGAAATACGGACTGCTACTAACCGAAGAGTCTAAGCTCTGCACCAACGATGCATTCCAAAATGCATCAGATAAATCTGCGCTCTCAATTTCTTCTAAAAACTGGTTGAATGGCTTACTCGCAATTTGTTTAATATCGAAATCAATGGTTGACTCCGCAGAACCTGAATAGCGACCAGTTAACAAGGAAAGCACAAACCAACGACGAACATACTTTTCAATATTCGCCGGATTCTCCTCTTGCTCACGTAATTTCAAATACAACATGTAAGCGACATTCAATGCATTTTGTGCGCGAATCAATTTCGGAGAAATGAATCCGGCGGATTTGATAATCATAACAAAACGCTTGAAGTTCGTTTCATTAATGAACTTGTGAATTCCAGTAGCCAATTTCTCAAACGATTCCTTGGCAATCTGTTCCTCGAATGTTCTTGTTTCAAAATTTCTTCCTGAAAGTAAACTTACTAAGTCGGAGAGCTTACCTCTGTTGAATTGCGATGTGAAGGCTACTCGCAATACATCGGTATATGAAGGATCATACAAGTCTTCATTCTCTGCGCGCAACCAAGCCATTTTTTGGAAGTAGTCGGACTTTGCAAATTCAGCATCGTTGTCTTTGATGAATTGATAGAATTCTGGAGCAACCGCCAAATGACTGAAGTAATCAATGGCCTTTCGAATTTCTTGCCCACCGTAGGTGTCATTGGCCGCAATTTTACTCATCGCGAAATCGGCTTGACTCAACACAACGCCTTTCGAGTTGATGCGAATAAATATCTCTGTAACAGTCTCTATATCTAAATCACCGGCTAAATCAATTAAACCTATTTGCTTCTTCGTTAGATTAAAAAGATTGTTGATTGAATCTACAACCTTATTCTGATCAATATCCGGATTGTTTTGCAGATAGGCATTTATATATCCGAATGAATTTACGGTTCCGTTTAATACTTCCGAAATATCTGGAATCCAAGTCTTGTCTTTTAGAATAACCGGAGTCTGCACATCGAATTTTTCCAGAATCGGATTGAATGCTATTTTGATTCGAATGCGCTTGTATTCTTTATTCACCACGTAGTCTCCAAGAATCGCAGCCGTTAGTGCCGTTATGCGCTGTTGTCCGTCTATGAGCACCTTCTTCCCTTCTGCCGTTGAACCGTCCTTTAGTCGCACATTCGGATTCCTCCAGGTAATGACGTATCCAACCGGATACCCTTGATAAAGACTATCCATCAAATCACGCACTTTCGCACCGTCCCATACAAACGGACGTTGAATTTCAGGAATGGCAATTTCACCACTCTTCACCCATACAAGAAGGGTTTCAATGAGGTGTTGGTTAACGGAGTATTTTTGGGTTTGCATTTAATCTTATTTTAACTCTGTAAATATAGTTGACACATTTTAAAAATGACCGTAGCTTTTTAAAGTGTTTACTGTAAAACAAGATTTCGATTTGACACCTTTGTTATCCATGAAACCTACTCAGATAGAATCCAATATAAAGCAAGTCATTGAACCTATAAACAGAGAGTCATTTGTGAATAACCAAAATGAATATTGAATTTAGTGGTTAGAATCTCTTACTTTTATTTGAGTTCTTTAATTAACTATTGCTATTTACCATCAATTTTTATTATATCCTAACAAAAGAAAACTGTGTAATTTTTGAAATTATGACCGGAGAAAAACGACTATTCGAGGTGCACGTTAATTGGATTAACAAATACAAAAATGAATATTCAATTAAATCAATCATTGAATGCAATAAAGTTCAACCAATAAGAAATAGAGATGTTTTTTATTACATTCAATTGAAACCAATAAAAATCTACAAATCTCTATTCAATGAACGATTATATATTGATTACGATGTTGAATTAGTCGCAGGTTTGCATTTGGCGATAGAGAAATGGCAAATAGAATTTCTAAAACTTCCGAGGGGTCGTGGAGAAGATGAGATAAGATTTTCAGTAAAAGATCCATTCAAGAATGAGATAATTCTGAATGTTCCTGCCAACTCTAGTTATACAAATCTCCTTGCTCGAAAAATAGCCAACTGCGTCCATATTTACCATCAACTCACAAGAAAACCAACAATTTTTGATTCATTCTCCCTCTAGAGAATTAAAAAAAACAATACTTTTCTCAATCTTTTCTCTCTCACCCCCTAACCTTCCGCATAACCTCTAGACACCTCTCTGAAGGCGACCATTCAGATTCCCAGGTTGCATCGAAATCTTCAGTGGTCCATTGGTCTATTGAAAAACCGTCCATGGCAAGCTTCTCGCTTCGCTCAAATGCTTTCCATTTCTATCCGGGGTATGGAGGTTTTGTTCGATTTTTCAACATTTCGTTTATCACATAATGTCCTTTATTAAATTCACCAAAACAACTTGAATGAAAACGATTAACTCTCAATTTCAGGTGAACGACCCATCTCTTGAATCTCAATGGAGGGCTATAATTCTTTTTGGAGATAACACTGCAACATACAAATTTGCATTTGCGAAAGCTCTATTGGAACAAGTTGAAATGCAAAAAACTGAGGTTAGATTAGAGGATCTTGCTTTGCCATTTGCCAAACCCATAAGTGAACATCTAGCAAAATTTGGGAAACAAGGCACAAACAATAATCAATCTCCTTTCATCAATGCATGTCGAAAATTCGGTAATAACGAAATCGACGAAAGTGCTTTGCTGAAAGCTACACTAAAAGATGGATTCAAATATGTCATTGATGCATTTCATAATGTCAACGGAGCACCTGTTCCAATTCCATTCTATGAAAAGAACTTTGAAAAGGGAAGCAAGAAACTCATATTGACCGATGATATTCTGAGTTTTAAAGATAAATTCCAATTTCAAAATTTGGAACAAGAAGTGGAAGCTCGATGGAATTTGGTTGAAACAGCATGGAACTTAAATATAAATCCAAGTTTTCTTGAGGTTAAGTATGATGAAAATAACTCAATGTTCTTTTTAGAACTAGACATGAGGAGAAAAGACGTCACATCTGTAAGAGACTCTCTGAATGGTTATCAAAAAGGGAAATGCTTTTACTCCTTCCAAGATATTTCTATAAATAAAACAAATAAAAACACTTGTCACGTCGACCATTTTTTTCCTCATAGATTGAAAACCGCATTTGCTAAAGGTGGTATAAATGTTAACGGCGTTTGGAATCTCGTTCTAGCAGATCCTGATATCAATGGACATAAAAGCGCGAAAATTCCCGAAGAACGTTTTCTGGAAAGACTATATAATAGAAACGAATTTTACATATCTAGCAAACACCCATTGGCTGAGACAATCATAAATCAAACTGGTCAAAATTCTTTTGAAAGAAGAAAATTTCTTTACAATCAATATGCCTTTTATAAAAACTTTGGCAACCCATGGAAACCTGAAATTGAACTTCCTGGAAACTTTTAACATGAAAAATTTTCTAGAAATACCTGAAGAAAGATCAATCTTCAAATCGAATTCGTTCTTTATTATCAAAGACGCATTTCCAGTTTCTCCTGGACATTTGTTAATCATATCAAAGGAACTTAGAAAAGACTACTTGGAGCTTACAATTGATGAAAAAATCGAATTGTCTTATTGCATTGATAGAGCAATCGAATTGATTAAAACCGAATTTACCCCAGATGGATTCAACATTGGAATGAACTGCGGAGAAGCTGCTGGACAAACTGTTTTTCACTTTCATTGTCATGTGATTCCACGGTATATTGGTGACATGGAGAATCCCCGCGGTGGGGTTAGGCACTGTGTATCTGGGAAAGGTTTTTATTAATTATATCCGAAATGAAATTTCTACATGTATTTCAGCTATGGTTCCGTGTGATTCAAAATGTATTTCCAATACTTCATGAATATCGCAATTATTCATTTGTTCTATGGCACTCAACTCATCAATCAATTTAAATTTCGAAATCAGCACATCAGAATGCGTTATCCCTTTTGTTCGAGAATTGCTATCATAAATTTCCGCTAATTCAAAAACTAAATCTTCTCCTTTCTCTGAATACAAGCATAGAAGGCCTCGCAATTTTAATGTAAAACTTTTAATATCTATAAGTACCCCACCGCGAAAATTAACTGACGACCAATCGCAATACGGGAACTTAGCAAGTTCTTCTAAAAAAAAACCACGAATTTCGTCAATTTCCTCAGGGGTGAAAATAAATAAATCACTGTAGTTTGACCAACCAACATTATACTTCGGTATCAAGTCGACTTTGTGCTTACTTAACATGAGACAGCAATCAGAATCACCAATTACAGTCAAGTGTAGCCATTGATTTCCGAAACCTCCTTCTTCAATTCTTTTAATGATTAAATGCTTTATTTCGTTCGTTTTCATCAAAAATTCTAATAATTTGTTTTTTGGTCTAATCAAATGACTTTGGAAACTTATAAAAGCGGTTATCTAAAGTACGAAAAACTTATATCAGCTTAGTGAGCCAAATAGCTTGGATTGAATATAGCAGAAACAACACGATTTTTCAACAAAGAATAATCGACTAAAAACATAATGTAATTTGCACGCGAGGGCATTTTTGCCGAAATATGTTCACATTTCAGTGGACGTAACTCAAAACAAATCAGATCTCCATTTGACGATTTGCAAATAAAATCTTTAGTTTTGGCTAAACGCAACAAATCTTCGCCTATTTGGCCATAAAGGCTTGTATTGGGTAGATTTATAGCGTGTATAAGTAAGTTAGCGGCTATTCTGTGACGACAGAGCAACTTCAAACTTTAGAGCAAGAAATTAAATTTGATAAGCAAAACAACTGACAATGGAACAGCAAAATGAAATTAGATGTCCTAAGTGCAACTCAAATCAACTGACAGCAAACAAGAAAGGATTTAGTGGAAAAAAAGCAGTTGTCGGTGGACTACTTACTGGCGGCATTGGACTTCTTGCTGGGACAATTGGGAGCAACAAAGTAATTATTACTTGTCTTGCTTGCGGTAATGAGTTCAAACCCGGAGAAGGTCAGACTAAAACAAATACACCAGTTGAAGAAAAAGAAAAACTTAAGTCTGGACTGGACACACTAAACGAGGAGCTTGACGAAAGGAAAAGAATTTTTGCCTCGGCAGACACTATGGACGAAGCCCTTTTTAAAATCTTAAAAGAAGGATTTGTAAGAGGTGCAGTTAATCATTACAAAAAGACTATGAATGTCAGTGAAGAGGTTGCGACTGAATATGTAGAGAAATTTATCGTTGACAATAATCTCACAGACAAAGTAAAAAGAAAAGGCTGCTTCATTGCGACAGCTTGCTACGGGGACTATGATGCTCCTGAAGTTTTGATACTACGAAAGTATCGTGACGAAAAATTAGCTGTAACTTCATTTGGCAGACTCTTTATTGAAACATACTATTTAGTTTCTCCATTCTTTGCACGGACTATTGAAAAGTCTGAATTTCTAAAGAGAGTAGTGAGAAATTATTTTCTGCAAAAACTGATAAAGAACATTTCATCATCTAATGAGAAATAAATCTAGTAATGAGTTTCGCAGACAACAAGAAATACTTAAACCCAAAATCATTCTTTGGATCAAGAGGATTTATGTTGTTGCATTTAATATTTATGCTTGGTATTGGATTTACAGACAAATATTTATTCGTCGCTCAACGGACTTTGAAGATTATCTTTTATGGTTTTTCACGACAGCAGGTATGTATTACTTTGTTCTTGACAACAGTGACTTATTCTTCAAAATAACTGTCAATGACAAGACTTCGGACAGAGAGAAGAACAGCCGCTAACAAGGCGTTTGCGATAGCTGGGGTTCCGTGCTTCGCAGACACTTTAGTGCAAGTTGGAAGTTCAGTTATCCGAACAAAGTTTAGTGCTAATAATCCCCGCCATCGCAAACCCCCGAAACGTTGTATGCCATTGAAATAAAAAATCACTACATGTTCAAGTATATTTCCTGGATGGCTGCAAACCAATGCAGGAGAGCATGAGGTGCGGAGGTCACTTGAAAGCAATTATTGAAGTATAAGCAGCATAATAACCGAGCATTGATTGATCGGGATTTTGCAAATATAAATGAGTAATATTAAATTCTAATGAGTAAAAAAGTAGGTAGGAACGATCCTTGTCCTTGCAATAGTGGAAAGAAGTTTAAGAAGTGTTGCATAATCAAAGGCATCACTCTTGCTAACCCCGAGAAGACTCATCAGCAACATCCTTTAATTGAATTCAACAAAGAATTCCTCTTGGATTGGTTTGTTACAGCTTCTATGCTGCCAGAGAACCATGGGAAAAATATTCGACTGGAATTGCTAATTCGTGAAGCAATTCTTTATGGGCAAAAAGACTCAGGAAGCACTGATAAAGCAAAGCTCCAAAAAGTGCTTGATGATCATTACCATCATCATTACCTTGAAGATCCACCTGTAAATTTATTTACCGAGCTAATAACATTCTATGGTGGAGATTACCTTGTTCTACCAGGAATTTCAGACTCTGGAGTATTCATATTAAGCTCAATGCTGAATGTGATTTTCCATATAGATAATACTCTTCCTGATAAGTTCAAACGACTTGTATATGACTCCTCCATTCTTATGCTTGGACTATCTGATTATTGTGTTAAAACAAGTGGATTAACCCGTTACTTATCAGGGGTTTTAGAGGACAACAAAATATTTCTTGGAGAACACAATTTACGAGAGTCTGTAATAATCACCGATGAGAAAATCGCTGAGCTTGCAACATTATGCAATGCTCATTCTGACACCTTGCAATTGTTCGCATTAAACGAAGTTGATGACCTATCCAGCGATGACCCGGGCAAGAATCCATTGATACCAAGACCGATTCAAAAGGTTTATGAGGGTTATAGGATATTGTCTCCAGCTAATATTCATGTTGCATTGCTTCATGCAATTATTGAATCCTCGATCACATTAGAGTGCTTACCTGAGTTGATTAAGTTGTATATTAGAGTAGTTTGGAATAACTCTCTTACACATCTCTCATCCTCTGATTACAAGAGAATCTCTGACGAGTTCGATCTGGAAAGACCAGACTCTTTCAGACATGAAGTTTTTAGGTTTGACTCGGATAAGATCGCTTATGTTGTTTTATCATTTGATGACGGAAGTAACTATGATAAAAGACACCCATATTTTTCAATGCACACAGTGAAAAATGAAGACGAATATGATAGAGTTACCGAGTCCACATTGCAAAAGATTAAAGATCAATACCCAAATGATCGGATTCTACTTATCAGATTAAGTGCAGGATTGGGAAGACAATACCTTGGAGGGTATAAAAAAGTTGAAGGAGCAAATATTCTAAACTTTTCGGTTAACGAATTCGATCTCCTCATGAAAGAAAGAGATTACGACTGTCTTTCTCTATGGAACTTTTCTGAGGCTAAATCTCACTTTACAAGTAAAGTTGATCTACCTCCTATGCAAAGTGATCTTGATTTTTATTCACTCTACAAGGATAAAGACAATAGTTTCTACCTAAATGACGATGCTTTGCCATCAATGTTATGGATGGAACCGGGTTACTCATCGTCTTTCATTCAAAAAATCGTTACGGATGAAGACATACACTCTATACAGAAATTGAATGACCAGGGAGAACTGGGAGTAACGCCTTGCCTTAAAGTAAAAGGATCGAGCAACATCTATTACCCGATGGCTTACATTGGTAAAAAACTAAGCCATGCAGTTGAAGGATACAAACACCCTATTTGGGTTGAATTTGCCGGAGACATCTATTCAATTGACTCTCAGTATAGAGGAGTTTACATTGAAATTTCGGAAGCAATCTCATATTGGGTATGGCAGATAACAGGTGTGGCACATGGCCCAATAAATAAGATAATTTCGTCTCCTTTTACAATTAAGTTTGACTTTATTGATCGCTCAAAGTTTGAGAATATTGAAATCAAGTTTGATAGAGAACCTGGATTGATGGATCTCTTTGAGGTTGAGATTGGCGCGAATGAACTACAATTCAAAATACCACACCAAATCACTCCTTATCTCTACGGAGGAGATAATGAAGGAGAACAAATCATGGTTAGAGCACTTTTACAAGGATTCAAGAAATTTGATGAAGGAAACAGGAATACAGGAACTATAACTGAAGCAGTTATTGACTCGGTAATTTCAGAGCACGTTCCGATTGGATTGAAAAAGAAAGTATTCGTTTTAAATACTGAGGATGAAATCAAATTGGATCCTAGGGGACTTAACGGCTATCGATATGTCCAAGAATACAATATTGGAGCAATACTCGATGAAATAGTTCCACGATCTTTAACAGCTGGTTTTATCACGGCTGAGACCAAAGAAATAGAAGATGGTTACGGATTTATCAGAAATTTGGTAACACGAATATTCTTGCCATGGCTGGATTCAAAAATCGCGGATTACGATTGTGAAGATTTGCTACGAAGACTTTTCAGACTTAACGAAGCTCTGATTAACAAGCGTACTGACGCTATATTAAAAACACCTACAAGAATTGCCTGTTTCGTATCTGAAGAACAACACATAGATGAGTTAAACGAAACGTTAAAGAACGTTAACCAAACATCTTTAAGCACTCGATGCTTAATTGAGCATATTGCTGCATGTCCATCAAATGGTAAAAAAATTGCGAGTAAATCTGATTTTGATAAGTTGCTTGCATTGATGGAACAGATTATTGCATGGGGAATGCATGGAGACCTTATCAATTTCGGTCTTTCTGAGGGTAAAATTGATGTGCTTGATTCTCAAAGGATAGGTACAGATCACAGCATAGGAAAAGAAGTCTTTAACCCTTTCAGTTTAGCGAGAACAAAGGAGAACGTAGCTGACGCTATAACGGAATTCGAGGACAATTTTTCAGAGAAAGATTACAGCGGAGATACCGGAATTACGGAGAAAACGGAGAAGGCTTTTTATGAAGAGTTCGGTGTAAAGCTAACAAGGATTCTTGAATTTTCTCATCTTCTAATTTGGTCCGCATTTGAACGAGACCCTGGTTGCACTGAGATCTATCAAATGGAACTTAAGGAGCAAGCGCAAAAAGTACTTGATAGTTTATCTGATGATGAGTTTGATGCTCTAATGAGTTATTACAGCTTGGATCAGCGAAAAAGCTTAATGGAATTACCTGAAGGGTACTTTGCTTATGACGTATTCCCATGGAGATACAACCGAGGTTTATCACTAATTAGAAAACCAATAGTACGGAGGTATGACGAAGAGAAAAATGACTATCGCTGCTTTTATGGACCTCGACAAGCTAAGATTGCAGCTACTCAAACCCTTTATCTATTCCATTCTGGAAAACTTCGTTGCAAAGATGGCGGAAGTTTATCGAAGTTAATAGGTGATCAACTAAACAAAAAGGGGGCAGCTTTCACTCAGACGGTATATGACTATGTCGATGGTCTTCCTGAAGACAGAATTGTTGATCAAGAACTGCCTATCAATCAAAACAAATTTCTGAAAGCAGATCAGGATTTAGGAGACATTGATGTTCTTGTCATTGACCATGGCTTAAAGGTTGTTTTTCTATTAGAATGCAAAAAGACTGAAGTCGCAAGAAACGTAAAACAAATGGTTGAAGAAGTGAACAATCTATTTGGTAGTGATTCTGAAAAAGGTTGGATTGAAAAGCACGAAGGTCGATACGTTTGGATCAAGGACAACTTAGAATTATTAGGTAAGAAGTATGAGGTTGATTTATCAGGTTACTCGGTTGTTCCAGCAATCTTGACTTCAGAGGAACTACCAACAAAATATTTAAAATTGAAAGAACTACCTTTTGAAATGGTAAGTTTTTATAAATTAAAGGAGTTTGGATTGAAAGCAATTCTCCCTGTTTAAGATTATGTCTGTCCCAACCCTAAAACGAAATTAATAAAATAAAAACGGCATACAACATGCACTAATCAAAATGGCGCAACAGTTACACTCGATAGAAAGCGACACTTCGCCTAGTGCAGGATCGTTACCTGCCATATTAATTGACAGAAAGAGCTTTAATTTAGAAACATTACTTTTGTGTAAATAAGAAATAGAACGATGCCGAAAATATCATTTGAAGATTGGAAAAATAGTATGTCATTTATGATTGATGACGCTTTTGATAATAATTTTTTACTTTCAATCGAGCCATTGACAGAGTTTATAAACCAAAATTGCGACCGTTTTTCAACTCCACAAGAACTAACAAATTTTCTGACAACTGACAATGAATTTACAGCTGTAGAAAAACTCAAGGCATTTGTTTCGTTAATCGGCTTATCTGAGGAAAGACTGAAAAGAGTCGTTTCCCTTCTCAGATATAGACATAATGACGAAGACTTTAGAACGGAATGGGACGTTAAAAGAATTAGCAAAACATTGCAAATTGACAGTGCTTTTAGAGAATTGCTAATTGATTTTTTTATCGGAGGAAGAAATTCAAGAATTGGTGCAGAAATTCCTCTGTACTATATGAGAAATTTCAAATTGACAGACCCTGAATTTATTTCTGATTTGAGAGACCATAAATATGTTGAACGAATATTAAATGACAATGAGATTCAAGGAAAATACTCTAACGAAGTTGGTGCTCATGTAGAAAGATTAATCCGGACTAGACTAGAAAGCTATAAAGCGAATGTAAATAGAACACTACAATATGAAATTCAAAAAGAGTTCCCACTACTCAACAAAAACATTGATTTTTTAATTCCTAGTGTTAGCGCCCCGATTATCCTAATAGAATCTTCTTACAATATAACAACAGGGAGTGGGCAATCTAAGAGAGCCGACCAACTTGTTGAATTTTTCAGTACATTAATGAGACACAACGCAAATCACAGAGCAAATAGAATAATTATGCTCAATTATTGCGATGGTTTTGGATGGGTTGGAAGACAAAATGACCTACATCGTATTTATGAGGCAAGTGATTTTGTATTTAACCAAAGAACACTTAATGTACTTGATGAAGTTTTGAATGAGTACTATCCATACGCTTAACTTCGCTAGTAAATGTTGCAGCTATTTTAGAAGCAACGAATTCTACAACAGGGACAGCAACAGTATTGCCTAACAAATCAAAAGCATCATATTCTTTAGTTGGAATTTCATACCATTCGGGGTATCCAAATAATCTCAATCCTTCACGAATAGTCAATCTTCTTAATCCTTTTCCATCAGGCACGGCCAATCTAGAAACATCAGTTGCAACTAATGTTGGAGCAATGTCTTTAGGGTCAAGAATTTTATTGATTTCAAAACTTAATTTACCAGTTACAATATTGTATCCTTTCGGTTTAGTTTCGTCATATTCCCGTGAAGTACTTATTCCATTTATATTTTTCACTTTGACTAATTTTTTAGGATGCTCGAATTTCAAATATCCTTTCTTAGTAAGATCTTCGAGATGTGCTTTTAAATCCTTTTTTGGTAAATCAATGAAAGTATTAATTTGCTCTAAAGTCAAAGTCATTCCGTCCATCCAATCAATACCAATTTCTTCAGCCCATTGCTTTTTTCGTCTTTGTTTGAATAATTGATTCAAAATATTGGCTTGCTTCTTTGAGACACTTCCTTTCAATTCAATATCCCAACTATGAATATTGTTATCCCCTCCACGCTTATCCTTTATTGATTTCCCATATAAATCTTCAAGTTGGAAGTGAAATAGAAGTTTATCAATAAAATCAGATTTAAGTATTGGCAATCCTCTTTCTAAAACACTTTCTAAAGGATTAAAAACCGGTTCAACTCCATTCAAGTCAATTTTTTTCTTCTTAGTACCAACTATAAAAATTCGTTTACGAGATTGTGGTAATCCAAATTCCAAACTGTCAAAAACTTTCCAACTTACCTTATAATCTAAATCAACTTCAAGTGTGTGTAAAATCGTTTTTAAAGTTCTTCCAATTTCATCATTTTTATTTTCTAAATCATGTTTTACCAGGCCTTCTACGTTTTCCAAAATAAAACCACTAGGCTTTTTGTCTCTTAAAATTCGTTCTATTTCAAAAAACAACGTTCCTCTTGTATCTAAAAAACCTTGTCGTTTACCTCCTGCACTAAAAGGTTGACATGGAAAACCTCCCAATAAAAAATCAAAATCAGGAATAAATTCATTTCGAATATCAAAAATATCTCCAGCCAAAAAATCATTTTTAAAATTATGCTTCAATGTTTTTACGGCATGTGGCTTTATTTCTGAAGTCATGACGCATTCTGTTTCCATTCCAACATCTTTAAAAGCCTTTTCAAATCCTAAGCGAATCCCACCAAGACCCGCAAACAAATCGATAAATTTTACAGTTCTATTTTTCATTGCGTGTAGTTTTATAAGGTTCATTTGGTTCAGCAGCCATTAAAAATGTACTTTCATAATCCTCAATTTCTATTTTGTGACAACCTATAACTGTTAGACATTGCAAAAGAAAACAAGTGCTAAAACTTCCACGACTGATTTTACTATCAATGCTTGCTTTTGTTTCTTCGACACCAATTTCATTAAGCATTAAAGCTAAATCTGAGTTTGAAACACCTCGTTTTATTAGCTCTGACTTTAGTAGTCTTTTAGACTTATCATTCCAGTTTGTCATGACTGTAATTTTAATTTATTTGCAATATTCAACATAAATTATCATATTTGCAAATATAAGAACAAAAATAAAAACACGGCAGGCAACACGGGTTTGGCAAAAGTGGCGGTTCAGTGCTCCGTAGACACATTTGTGGTTAATCAAAGTTTGGTTCTCCGCATCAACATTTGTGGTGAAAATCGCCACCTTCGCCAAGCCTGACTTCAATGGGAAGCATTGTGTGAAGATGAGCTTTTGGCTAAATCAGTGACTCTAACTTTTTCAAAGTTCGCTTTTTCACCTTCTCTTCTCTTTTATTAAAGCTGCAATACTTCTCGTGGGAAGCACATTAGCAAAGTATTCTCATAGAGTGCACTTTGCTCAGCAAAATTAGTGCTTAAATTTAATCTGAATAATGAAAAAACGAGTGCTATTTCTTGAGAATTTCCCTTCTATGATAATCAAGATATTGTTCTCTTCCTGAAATTGGCAAATGTGAAATAATTCTATTGTCAGAAATCCCAAGTTTTGAATATGTCATATTGGATAAAAAAGGCGATAGTATTGTTCTTTTATCGTCTGTAAATGATAAAAATCCTCTATCAAATAACCGATCGAAAGTTGGTGTTAACATAAAACCATTCTTAGGGTCTGTTTTTTCAAAATCATTTGAAATGGACCAAGGTTTAATATGGCTTGCAATTAACAGCCTATCATCTGAAATCAACGTAATTGGGCAAAACGGACATTCACTGAGTAATTTCGAACGGTATTCACCTTGGCCAATTCTAGATTTCATCAACTGTTTCTTTTCCTCTTGCGGCAAGTCACTTTCATTTAATTCTTCAGATTCCATTTGAAGCAGATATGGATGATTTGTCTCCCCAAAATAATCCGCAAATAATCTGAAATAATAGCTCAACATCCCCTTTTCGTCTATCAACTTTATCACAGAAATGAATGTAATATTAGGTAACGAAAGCTCTCTGATAAGTTTATATGCGTTATCATTTGAACTTACATAAACTCGAGGTCCGGCTATTTGTGTTTGCTCAATAACTTCAAAATTAATTTTTTCAGGTAATGAGTCTATTAATCCTTTTCTATCATTCCAAAGATTTGGCAATATGTCTTTATTAATGTAAGGTTGTTCCGGTTTTAAATATTCTACTTTCGTTTCTTCAAGATACTTCTTCAAGTCCGCTTTTATCAAAAAACAAGGAATAGAAAATCCTTTCTCTCCAAAAAAGGTTCTTGTATCCTGCACGTTCTGACCTATGTACAATTTAGCCTCGCCATTTCCGCCTCCTATTTTGTTTTGTCTAACCACAAAACTATCAGCAATCGTAATTCTCTCTTTTGTATCAACAACTCTAAAATCGTGGTTATCAAGAATAATTTTCATAAAACTAGTTTGAATATTTAGTAATGTCCATCTGCTTAAGTATGGCTATAAGTACATCAACAACAATGCTATTTCCTGCCTGTCTGTACATTTGTGTGTCGCTTACAACCTGTTTGAAATCATCACGAAAACCCATTAGACGCAAGCATTCTTTTGGCGTTAATTTTCTAATTTTCCCTGTATGTGTGACATAATTATCCACACCAGCACGGTGCATTTTATGCATGCTCTGCAGAAGTGGTCTTGCTATTGCAAGATCTGTTTTTATTGATGTTTTAAACGTTTTTGTACCACTACTCAAAACATAGTCACGAACTTTGTCGGATAAATAGTACTTTTCTTCAACATCATTAACATCAAAAATGAATTCATCAAAATCACTTTTTCCAAATTCAAAAACAAAATCACCATGCCAATTAAATTGTTGATTTGCCTTTTGGCATAGTGCAATTTCTCCATTTATTTGAGTATAACGCTTCGTCCTATTCTTTGAACTAGTCACAAATTTCACCCCCTTTTCTTTGAGGTAATATTTACTTTCCGTGTAATCCTCTAAAAAATCCTGCATCTTATATTCTAACTCCACAGCCTCCGGAAAGGTAAATTCAGCCTTTTTATCTTTAAAACCTACTACAAAAATGCGCTCCCTGTGCTGCGGCATTCCATAGTTCTTTGCGTTTAAAACTTGATAAAAATATTTGTATCCAA
Organism: Flavobacteriales bacterium; assembly: GCA_044349305.1. Taxonomy (GTDB): domain Bacteria; phylum Bacteroidota; class Bacteroidia; order Flavobacteriales_D; family Sanyastnellaceae; genus CAIZGX01. The sequence continues at coordinate 54,929 of JBIKRF010000001.1, read as the reverse complement.
GTTCATCAAAAGTCGCCTTTATGGTTTCGAATGTATTTCCTCCATCATGATTTATGAGACCTTTTACATTTTCAAAAATGAAAACATTTGGCTGACTTTCTTTGACAACCCTGGCAAATTCATAGAATAAAGTACCTCTTGTATCATCAAAACCTCTTCGCTTCCCGACCATCGAAAATGATTGGCAAGGACTCCCTCCAACTAACAAATGTAATTTCCCTTTATACTTTTTGCCGTTAATATTGTGAACATCATTGTACCAATTGGCTTCAGTAATATTATAATTTTCAAAATAACTTTTCTTTACGAAACTATCAATATCACTTGCAAACTGTATCTCAGTCTTTAAATGCAAACGTTTCAGTGCATATTCAATTGCACCAATTCCCGAGAACATTGTTCCAATCTTTATAGTTGCATTTGGGTTCGAAAACTCCTTTTCTCTCCAATCCTTATCAAATTTTAATGCATTTTGACCTGAAGCAAATTTTTGAAGTTTTTCACTAACTATGCTCAAAACCTCTTCAAATTCAGGATAATCTTTTAATTCATCTGCTATTTTTGTAGAAAAATGATAGTTCAAAAGTGTCGTTTTTTCTGTCTTTAAAATTATTGAAAGATTGTTTAATAACTCCAAACTCATATTTCTTTCGTCCTTTTCTATCTTACCAAGGGTTGAAGTATCTAATCCTATAAAGCTTGCAACTTTTCGAAGTGGAAAGCCTAATTCAGAACGTCTTTTTTTTATGAATTCACCGAATGTAACCTGCATTTTCGCCTTAGTTTTTCTGTTGGACTAATTTTGTCCAAAAATACGGAATTATTGAGATTAGCTATTATCTATTTCCTTTATTTTTACGTAAAGCTAAATTTATACTCTTCAAAAAAATTAAAGCTAAGAGCCTTTCCTAATCCACTCCCTCGTCTCCTCATCACTGCTGTATACCAAACACCCCTTCATACCTCTTGTCATCAACGTTCGATAGGTGTTCTTGATAATGAGATCCGCCATCTCTTTGGCTTTCTGTGGATCGCGTTTCATGAGGGACTTCATGCCGTGGACACTCTTGTCACTGCTGGCGCGATATTCAGGTCTGCAAACCCACTGGCCATTTCGTATGACCATGTCTGGACCTATGAAAACTCCGACGTAATCGACTTCCAATCCTTGACAGGTATGAATGCAACCAATCTGATTCACAGACCCTGCGCTGATGATCCACAACATGCCGTCTTGCATTAAATTCCACTGCATACCGAAATCGTATTCAGGAAAAACAATGTCCATGGCCTTCTTGTCCTTCTTCGAATTCCACGGCCAACAATAACCCGCCACCATGCGCGCACGATTTCGTTCTGAATTGTATTCAACGATTCGATTGCGCAACTCATTTGGATCGTCGACCACTTCAAACTGATAATTCAATTCAGTAATATTCAAATTCGCAGTCTCGCGAATACCCAACATATTGTCTAACCAAGCCAAATACCCATCGCTTCCGTTACAACGAAACTGACTTTCTAATTCCAAGTAATGCACCTTAGCTCCAGCTCTATTCGCCCAAAATTCAACTTCACCACGAGAACCAATATCCTTCATGGTAACACGCTGGTCTTCGTCTACAAAAAAGATAGAACACTTAGCCGCTTCAATAATTTCCTTAATCTGATTCTCGCCCAAATTCGAAAACATGCCGCTCTTCTCGTTCAACCGATGCGCCTCGTCTACAATCAAAGCATCGAATTCTCCATTCTCCGTATTGATGTATGCTCCCGATCCCTTGAACAAATTATTCACCCACGACTTCGTGCGATAACCCGTTAGCTTGCTTGCGTATACATCGCGCGGAGCGCTGTTCTTACTTACATACTGCACCAACTTCTGCTCAGATGTTAACCGGGCCGTGAGCTGAATAGCCACAACCGACTTTCCGGTTCCAGGTCCGCCGCGAACTATTAGTACATTCTTATCCTTATGGGAAGAGGCATTCACCAAATTGCGCGCGTACTCAAAAGCAATTTTCTGATCGTCGATCATCACGAACTCTTCATTCCCATCTATCATCTTCGCAACACTATCCGCAATGGTCTTAGATGGACGAATTCGCCCATGTTCAATACGATACATGATGTTCGTTGGATCGCCGAATTTGACAAACGTCTTTATGAATTCCGCCAACTTCACCACATCGTTCTTAATGAACAGCGGCGCTTTCTTCAGGTGCTCGCTGTAAAACGGAGAGACTAAATCTCCGGGTGTTTCGCAGTTGTGCAGGAACGCACAAGGCTGCAAAGCAATGTTCTGATTGTAGACCTCTTCGTTAAATCCTTCCAGCAAAGCGGCATAACTCCAAGCCTGATAACTCGGATGGCTAACCTCGCGTACTCCTCCACCAACAAAGGTCGAAACCACACCGTCCATAGCGGTGCTCGTCGCAGTTTCCCATTGTTTCAATTCAACAATAACGGCACAATCGCGCTTGTCGGCATTTTGTCCGGTTATAATAAAATCGATACGCTTGCTTGTATTCGGAACTTGACATTCAATGCTAATCTTGGCATCGTTCGGAATAGCTGAATCATCGAGCACATTCCGCATGTATTGCATGGAGTTCTTCCATGACGCTACTTCATTCTTCGTTGTTGACTTACCGAGCTGCTTCTGAAAATTCTCGTGAATGATATAGTCGATTTTGCTTTCACGCACATGCGCCATGAAGGTTTCTTTCGATTCTTGGTAGACAATCATGGCACTTACAACTCGTTGTATTTCGTCGCACTCCCCTTCGCCTTTTCAACCGGATATTTCTCTCCGTTCTTCTGCACCTTCTCGCGAACGACTTGCTCCAGATCGAGGTTATAATGATGTCCAAGTAGAATGGCATACGCCAGAACATCGGCCAATTCTTCCTTCACCTTTTCAATCTTCGCTTCCTCAGCACTTTTCCAAAGAAAAGCCTCTAGCAACTCCCCTGCTTCAATAGAAAGCGCCGTTGCCAAATCCTTCGGATTATGAAACTGTTTCCAATCGCGTTCATCGCGGAATTGCACCAAAAGCTGCTCTAACTCTTTCAACTGTGACATAAGGAATGCTTGTCTGCGAAAGATATTTCAGATTTGTTAAAGGGAAAGGGATTGTTGAAAAGTTGTTCAGGATAGATCAATGACAGAAATGATGATTACCGAACATCGAAATTTAATTTAATAGAAATCAAGTATATAATGAACAAATTCAAACGCTTGGCTTCCTTCTTACGATTAAAAAACGGGTTAGGAAGACGCCAGAATTGAAAGTTTTCAACTTTATAAAATGAAGAGTGAAAATGCATTTATTTTATAGTCTAAAGAAGGTCAGATTAAATAGTCACCTATTAATTAGACACATAAATACATAACCCAAATAACCGAATAAATATCACTCGAAAATGTCAGGGACAAAAAAAGAGAGCCATTGGATTCCACTTGCAGATCTTATGACAGTGCTAATGGTTATTTTTCTATTCATGTCAATTTCCTACATGGCTTTAATTGAAAAAAAACGGTCTAAAAACAATCAAAGTTTCAAAGAATACAAAGAACTTAAAATAAGTCTTTACAACGAACTTGACAGTACTTTCAGGAAAGACTTTGAACGTTGGAGCTTGAAATTAGACAAGGATTTATCAATAAAATTTACAAACCCACAAGTGCTATTTAGTTCAGGTAGTTCCGAAATCACACCCTATTTTCAATCAATTTTAACCGAATTCTTGCCGAAATATCTCAACGTAGTTCTTCAAGAAAAATATAAAACTAAAATTTCGGAAATTAGGATTGAAGGCCACACAGATACGAAGCCGTTAAACAACACGAACGACCCGTATATAGACAACATGCAACTTTCTCAAAATAGGGCTCGTAACGTATTAGCCTTTTTAAGAAGTCAAGATTTTTTTCAAAACCTTGATGATGAAACAAAATCTCGTTTGCAATTTTGGCTAACAGCAAATGGGCTCTCGTACGGAAAAACTGTAGATGCAAACTACGATTTAACTTATTACAATCAACAGTCAATCGACGATGAAAAATCTCGAAGAGTTGAATTTAAAATTGTAACAACAAGCGAGGAATTAGTTAATGAGGCAATTAAAAACATAGAAGAACAATGAAATTTGAAATACTGTTTGGCTTAATAACCATATTAGCCTTTGCAATTTGGGCCGCAATTTATATTCGCAGAAGTAGCAAGGATACTAACAAATACACATTTGATTTTATTCCTCACCTTTTCCCAACTCTAGGAATATTATTCACCTTTTTAGGTATCGCAATTGGGCTTTGGAACTTTGATAGTAATAACATAGAAAAAAGCATTCCGGAATTAATGGATGGTCTTAAAACCGCTTTTTTAGTTTCCATTCTCGGCGTTGCTCTTCTCGTTATTTTTTCATTCATAACCAATATAAAAAAACAGAAATTAGAAGAAGGTGTTTTAAGCGATGAAGTCATCGCCATCAACAAATTAACTGCAGCGATTATAGAATTGAAAAGCGAAAACTGCTTCATTGATGACAATGGCAACAAAGTTACTCCAGGTAATTTGTTTCGAGGGTTATATGAGGAATCGAAAAAGCAATCAAATTCATTGCAAACTTTTTCCACAGATTTAGCGCTTACAATATCAGCAGGGTTTGAACAAATATTAAACGACCCAAATGAAGGTGTCGTCGCTGAACTAAAACTTGTAAGGTCGGAAGTAGAAAACTTGGGAAACAAACTCAAAGATCCAGCAACTGATATGACCCAGAGCATAGTTAAGGAATTACAAGAAGCTATGGGAAAAATGATTGAAGAATTTAAAACTTCGATGAGTGGTGACACTAAAAATGAAATGGAGCAGTTAGCTAAATTGCTTGGTCAGGCCGGTAACGCATTAACAGATTTTCCTGATAAATTGACTGCAATGACAGAAAATCTCAATGAGAATTTCAGGGGCTTGCAAGATGTTGTTAAACAAATATCAACCCAAATGCAAGCTGAATCTATTGATTCCACTCAAAAAATAAAAAAAGATCTTGAAGATTTGGGTAATATACTCAAAGGGACAATGGGTAACATTCAAGGTGAAAATGGTAAGTTAACGGAAGCTCAATCCAAAAACCTTGAATTGTCAGAAAACCTGCTAAACGCATTTAACAGTAGTATTGATAAAATGAATGGTCTATCGACTGGAGTCAGTGAAACTGTGAACCGAATAAATCAGGCACAAATGAACTTAGATATGGTAATAGGTAATTTCAAACATATTTCAACTGACGTAAAAGCCTCTTCAACAAAATTTGGTGACGCGCAAGTTACTTTTTCAAAATATTCCACTGATTTTTTAAACGGTAACACGAAAAGCCTTCAGGAAATACAAAAATCTCTTTCGAAAGCCAAAGATGTATCTACCGATTACGCTGAAAAATTTGATGTCATTGAAAAGGGCTTACAACAAATCTTCGCGAAAATAAATACCGGACTTAAAGATTATCAAATTACAGTAGGCCAGAGTTTAGAAGACTTCCTTGGTAAGTATACAGAACACCTTACTAAAACGGCAGAATCGCTTGCGGCTGCCTCTTCAAAACAAGAGGATATTCTTGAGGAATTAACAGAACAATTAAGTCGTCTAAACGGTAAGAAAAATTAAAATGCCGGGCATAAACGAAATTCTCGAATTTAACATATCAAAGTCAACCTTAAAATTGGCTGGAGAAAAGATCGTGCCAACCGCTCTTATCAGTCTCCGGGATTTAAGAATAGAAAAACTGAAGAGACTAACCCAAGATATTGGAGCTTCTTCCTATAAGTTTGATGGTAACGACTTGATACCACAAGTTTTCAATAAATTCAAATCTGCATTTTTAAATAATGACACTAATTTCATAAAACGAGAATTAAGAACTTTATCGTATACCCTATCCTACTCTGAATCAGGAAAAGAATCGATACTTAGCAGCGAAAAAGAACTTACTTATGCCATTAAATTGCTAACAGCAGATTGGCGAGATTCTTTTTTGATGGGTATGATTGATTGCTATCTACAAAATTGGGATTCTGAAAACAGGATGAATCTCAAGATAATTGGAGACTTCATATTCGAAAAAGTAAAATCATATGATGGAAACCGAGCATCTATAAAAGGTTTCAAGGCCAACATAAAATACTTTGATCTGAAAATTGGGGATATTGTTCTTGGAAGCGAAATTGCCCTAAAAAATATATCTATTAGCGATGCACCAAGATTTTTATCTCTCCCTGATTCATGGTTTAAGTACCCTTACTTTTCCAAAGTAATAGTCGCTTACTTTGAAAAAAACAAAAATGATTTAACAAATAAAATAAATGATCTTGATTCAGCTATAGAAAAACATAATAACTCGGGCACTAATAAACGTATTCTCAGCCAAATAATTATTCAAGCCAACAAACCTGAGCATGCCATTGTACAAGACAAAGTAAAAGAACTTGCCTTAAAATTTATTGGTGACCCTGAAAACAAAGCGCAATGGGCCGATATAAAAAATGCTAATGACAAAGAAAAATCAGAACTAATACTTGCGAGAACAATTTTAAATGAATGGATAACAAGACAATTCATTAATGTGTTTTTCAAAGTCTGTATCAATGATGAAAGAAGAAAGAAATTTTGGTTGAAATTGGCACCTAAAATCTCATCATTTCAAGTTTATGGCCCAGCACTTACAAAATCAATTTTAAAAAGAGATAAAAGAATTTCATCTTACTTAGACAATCGATTTAAAATAGTTGATAGCAATAAAGACATTTCTGCTTTTGTTCTGTATACAAAAGATTACATGTTAATTGAATTTAGCGATGCTGGTTATGCCTTTTATGCTTACAACATAAATGGGTCAAACCAACCAAACTTAAAATACAGGCTAAATAGTGTCGATGATTTGAGAAACGGAAATATGCCAATGCTCGCTTACAGAAGTGGCTCCTATATCACGAAAACTAACAAAGAAGGAAGACTATCGCATAATGACGGCGACTTGCGTTGGGAAGATGTCTTTAATTATTGGCTTAAAAACATTGCTAAAATTGAATTTTAAATATACATATACAAATAGATTTTCTTTTTTCATTATTGATGACGAAGGAGAGAAAATTCCTGTTTCTAATTGGAGCAATTATCAAAATGATTTTTTAGCTCAATTTTCCATACTTTATGAATTAAGTGATAATGGACTTGCATCATTAACAATGAACTCATGCGAAGTAGATACATCAGAAGTGCTCGCTCTAAGCGAATTCAGCAAGCAAATACTTGAATTACCAGACGAATATCCCTTTGATATTTATGTGCAATCTGATGGTCAGCTAAATCAAAACAGTTTTAAGTTTAAGTACGGATTTTACGATTTTGCGCCTAATGGCAACAAATTCTTTGAGGAGAGAATCGGCGCAATATTGAAAATAAATGGGGGCGATTATTTACTTCCGATAAAGCATTTTGAGATTTGTGACGCTTTGGATGAATTCAATCAACTTCCTGAAAGTGAAAGAACCTTCCAAAATAATTTAAAACGCTTTGCTGATATTAAAGGGCTATCTCAGACTAGTGCCCTGTATTTGGATAGCTACTTAAATAATCAAGAAGTCCATTGCCCTGATAAAATAAAAGTTGAAATTGCGTTTAAAAATGGCTCTCTCGAGCTACTTCCAACAATAGAAATTGAAAATCAAACAGGATTTAAAAACACTTTTAACAAACTTCCTAAAATACCGAATATCTATCCTATATCTGATGGTAATGGAAAAACAACAAGAGTAGTCTTTGATGATAAGCAAAAAAAGGAACTTCAAAAAATAAAGGAATTAGGAAAGGTTAATGACCCCGAAAAAATTAAAGATTTAATTGAAAATCCCGATGTGTATTTTGACGAAGATGTAACAGATTTATCGAATTTTTATAGCGACCGTGTATTAGAAATAGGAATATACAAACCCAAGTTCTATCCTTTCATAAGCCCATATAAATCCGAATGGATTCCAGGAATTATTGTAAAAGATAAACTCCATGGTGAAAAAAGAATTTTCATAAAAACAGCTGAAGAATTAGACAAACTTATAAACACAGTAGAAACTTCATTGAAAGGTGGTCTGGATACAATTAACTGGGAAGATCAAGAAATACCAATACGGGTAGCAGAAGATATAATTGCTATTTCCAAACCTCAAATTAAAAACCCTAAAAAACCGATCGATGTCAGCAAAATAAAGACCGAACTTGAGGTTTTAATTATCAAAGAAAATGCGGAACTAACAGATTTTGTTCAATTCACAGAGAGATTGATCAACATTGATCACACCTTTTCAAAAATTGATAACTTAAACGCTAATTTAAAATTAAAGAATCACCAAACGGAGGGGATTTCTTGGCTTCAATCTTTGCAAAAGATGAATCTAAGCGGCTGTTTGCTTGCAGATGACATGGGCTTAGGAAAAACATTGCAATTACTCTATTTCATCGAATGGCATTGTCAAATAAGTTCAGAAAATAAGCCCTATTTAATTGTAGCTCCGGTAAGCTTACTTGAGAATTGGGAGAATGAATATCAGAAGTTTTTTGTCCCGCAAAATCTTTCCCTCTTCAAACTATATGGATCAACAAATCTCACTAAAACATTTGATTCAGTCCAGAACAAAAGAGAAGCTTTAAAACTACAGAAGCAACAGATAATCCTAACGAATTACGAAACAATCAGAAATTACCAAGCAACGTTATGTCTTGTCGACTTTGCAGTAGTAGCATTAGATGAAGCTCAAAAGATAAAAACACCTGGCACACTGGTAACTAATGCCTGCAAAGCATTAAAGGCAGATTTCAAAATCGCGATGACTGGAACGCCTGTAGAAAATACACTGATTGACATTTGGTGTATTATTGACTTCGCTGTTCCAGGGCTATTAGGCAACGCGAAGGATTTTGCCAAGGAATTTCAAAATCCACTTAAGGAAGAAGAAACCGATATAAAAGAATTGACTGAAAAGCTTAGAAATAAAATAGGCTTGTATATCAAACGCAGACTAAAGAAAGATGTTGCTAAAGATCTACCGAAGAAATACGACAATGGAGATTCTAGATTGAAGAGAGTTATGCCTTCTGCACAATTGGAAAGGTACAAAAATGAGATTGAAATTGCGAATAGCACTGAGCAATCGGGAATACAAGGTCGAAACCAAAAACTAAAGTCTATTTGGGCACTCAGGGATATTTCAGACCATCCCTATCTATTAGATAATCAAATTTTAAATTTCACATCAGAAGAGCTCATTGGAAGTTCCGCTAAATTGACAACCACAATTGACCTTTTGCAGAGAATAAAACATAGTAATGAAAAAGCAATTGTCTTCGCCGATAGAAAAGAAACACAAAAAATGTTGCAAAAAGTCATTTATGACAAATTTGATATTTTTCCCAGTATCATAAATGGCGACACTCCCAGCACTAAGCAACGCGAAGATTCATCTAAATTGAGCCGACAACAATCTATTGATCGTTACCAAAGCATTGATGGATTTAATATAATAATAATGTCCCCATTAGCCGCTGGTGTTGGGCTAAATGTTACCGAGGCTAATCACGTTATACACTACTCACGGCATTGGAACCCGGCAAAGGAAGAGCAGTCGACAGATAGAGCATACCGCATTGGTCAATTAAAAGAAGTTTTTGTTTACTATCCAATGGCTGTTTTTCCTGATACGATGAAAAGCGAAAATGGAGAAAACCTTAAATCTTTTGATGAGATTTTAGATAAACTGCTCGATAATAAAAAAGCACTCGCTAGCAACACTCTTTTTCCAACTGAACAAGCTGAGGTAAAACCTGACGAATTGTATGGTGACCTGTTTGGCAGAAGTATGCAAAATACTTCTCCTCCTTTATCAATTTCGCAGCTTGACAAACTTAATCCTAATCTCTTTGAGGCTGCAATTGCAGCTCTTTATAAATCACAAGGATATGATGTTCAATTAACGCCTTACTCCAATGACAAAGGTGTGGATGTTGTTATTACCGGAGAAAATGAGAGTTTTTTAATTCAAGTGAAGCAATCATTATCACCAATAGGCAAAGAGGCAATTCAAGAAATATATACAGCACGAAATTACTATGAAAGTATTTATAAAAACTCTTTCAAAATGCTTGTTGTAGCCAACAATGACTACACTACAACAGCTAAAATTTTGGCGCAAACCAACTCCATTCGCCTAATCGATCGAAATGAAATTCAAATGATAAACCAACGTTTTCCAATCACAATGAAAGATATTTATAAGATTGAATCACAAAGATTAAGTCATATCTAATTAAGTGCTATTCCGTTTTAAAGGGCACCAACATGAGACTTACGATGAACAAGATAAATTCAAATGTAAATGTTTAAGTAAAGCTGCTGCCCTGCTTTATCATATCCATTTTTGTATTGAAATCATTAAATCTTCAAATTCGGCATAGTCACCCTTTGCTTTAATTACGAAGATATTTGAAGCTAAAATTTTGTCTTCTTTCAATTCTGCGAATTTAGAAAGTCCTCTCTTCTTATTCAGAATAACCTCCTTGTTAGCGCTATAAGCAGGCAAATCAAAGTCCTTTGGAACTGGATTAATAACAGCTATTGGTCTACGGGTTTCGCAAAAAGCTTTTGTCGTATAACGCGAACCACCGTCCAATGAACTTTGTATTAAAATTAGTCCATTAGAAAGGCCTGCCTGAATTCTGCAAGATTTTACAACTGTGAAAGTATCTTCCCTTATGTCTGGCGGTATCTCTGAAATTAATAGTCCGCCATTTCCAATTGTCTGTTCAGCGTTTTCAGCTGTCTTTTTGAGCAATGTGTTCTTCGTATTGTAGTTAAGTCCACCTGCTAAAATACCAATAACTTTATTTCGAACTTTATCATTTGATTTAACAGAAAAATTATCAACTCCTTCTGCTAGGCCGTTGCAAATTGCCCAACTTGAATTTGAATAAAAAGAGCCTACTCTCTCCGAAATAATAACAGCATTTTCATTTGGCTCTCTTGTTCCAATAATACAGACTGTTTTATTGTAAAGCAAATCAAGGTTTCCCTTACAATAAATAACGGATGGAGGGTCTTTAATTTCTTTTAGAAGAGCTGGATAGGCATCACTTGTATACTCGACAATTGTTATGCCCTCTTCTTCGCATTTAAATGCAATTGCCTTTGCCCTTTCTACCGCATCATCTATTGTATCATCATCAAAATGCTTATTATTAGCATTTAAGATTTCTTTTATTTCTTTAATAATGTTAGAAGTTTCAAAGCTGCCTTTCGAAATATTTTTTTTCACAAAAGCTGGTCCGATCTTATCTAATTCACGGAGTGCTATTATTCCTATTATTCTATTATTATCAATCATTGATTTGGTATATTTTCAAGATATCCGCAACCATCCCCCCTATATTCTGGTAATAAACATGAATAAAATTTTCTTCCATCTATCTTTTTTATTTTGATTTTTAAAAGTTTACCACACCTAGGACAAGCCTTACTCTCAATTGGTAAAATTAGATAGAATAATGCTACAAAAAGGATGTTTTTTGCCCCCCTATTTCTCAATTGTTGAGAAATTTCATGCGCCGTTGCTGATGATGTGAATTGATCATCAATGACAATAACACTTTTGTTTTCAAGATCAATATCTTCTATTGTTTTTAAATATTTGGAAATAAAATCTCGTCTTGTTTGATAATTTGGCTGATTTCTTAGGCTGCCTTCTACATCGTCTGACCATTCAAACAATTTGATTTTATTGAAACTAGAATTTACCAGATCAAAAATCTCCTTCATTTTGTTGGCCGGAGTTGTTGTTTTCTTGTCTGAAACATACGTTAAGTAATCCCATTTGTATTGAGGATATCTTTCAACTCTCTTTAAATACTTTGTTACGGATTGTGCTAGTTTGGAAATAAAATCGTGGCTTCTTTCAGGATTATCAATTTGATAATATTTGTCTGCTCTTGCAAATCTATCGCACTCGCCGTCTTCTTGTCTTGCTAAACATCTAAATGCGATGAAATTTCCGTTTGAATATCGAGTTAGAAATCTAACCATATTCTCAGATTCTTCGCCCTGAAAGATAGCTTCTAGTGCCAAGAGGCTTTGCTTTGGATTACTTATTATTTGTTTTACATCTTCATATGTTTTAGCATAATAAGTCGCCCCCATTTTTATTGGTTTCAGTTCTTGTCCAATTCCATCGCGCTCTTCAATACTTGTAGCAACATAAAATTTTGTTAGAATTGTTGTAATATTTAGTCTTCGCCCAAGTTCGATGTCAAGCCAACTATCACCAACCATAATAAAATTATCTTTATTTACAAATAGATCTCTTAGGTCTTGATTTGATTGAATGTAATTCGACGTTTTCTCAATGTTTGGTTTATCCGTTAAACTCAAAGCTGGAATTTGAAAAACATCTCTTGCAATTAGGTTTACATAGTCAGGATGGCTGTCGGAAATAATAATTGGCATATGTCCCATAGCTTGAATATCTGCTATAAACTCTTTTGCTCCTGGAATTATAGGAATGTCAGAAATTTCGGTTTGTTGTTTGCCGTCCTTAAATTGTTTGAACTTTTCGTGAGCTGTGTCTGTCAAAGTTCCGTCTAGATCTAGGAGTATTATCATATGGTTTATAGTATTTAAAGATTGCCACGAACTCACTTTCACGCCCCAAACTAACACCAAACAACCAATAGAGTTGTATCGAATAAAGTTTGTTTCGTTTAGTTAAAGGTAATAAAAAGTGGTTGTGTGATTTAATAAATTCTAACCTATCCCAACTCCTTTTCAAAAAAAATCTAACTTCAATTACCTCAGAAGATTTCAACGAAATTCTAAATTCCATTTCAAAAAAATACAATTCTAATACATGTTGCAAACACAGCTTTCGAGAAAGTAATTCAAACTCTTCAGTGACGCGGGTCCATTCAAAAAAGAAATTTGGAAATAGAAAAAAATCGCCTTTACATTTGCACCATCATCCAGACGACAGAAATGTCACCAACCGAGCAGAACAAGCCACGGTGGTAAAAACGATGAGGACTAACAGTCAAAACAAATGTTAAACCTCGAAGCATATTATGTTGGAACGGATGTGTTAACTAACACAATTCATTCAATGTCTAAAAACACCTCAACACTCTCTTGGACGCGTCGCGTTCGTTTCGAAAAAATGGGCTTTCATGCCGAACCTATGCCCGACAAAATTGTCGCTGCGAAATGCTACTTACCCCTGAATGAAAAAGAAGGAAAGCTCAGCTCAATTCCACTTCAGGCTTCTGTGAAGTTGATTCTCGACGATGAGTTCAAAACACAAGTCGGAAGAGCATGGGGATATCGGTTGGTTGTTTTCGAAGATGACATCTACGCCGAACTCGATCTTATTTTGGAGCAAGCATACATAGTTATTCATGGCGGCGATTCGAATCAAAAATTCATTGTGGAAGAATGCTTTTTCGAAAACGATGAAAGCACCGAATTCCAAAGTCTTCAAGTTTCAAAAATATTCATGCAACCTACATTCAGCAAATTTCTTCCGTCACGAATTACCTCCGCAGAAGAAGTGGATCAAGTTCAAAACTGGATTCTTCGAAGAAGCACAAAATGGCATACATATAGAAATTACCACGATTGGTTTGTATTCTTTATGGAGAAAAGATTGGAGATGTTTAACTAACCGAATGGTGTATTTTCATCTACCGAAGTAAACTCCCTTCCAACCGTCGTTTACAACCGTTTACTGCCGTTTACCGCAGGAAAACCGCTGTACCCTTTGAATTTGCAATGATTTACATTTTGCACCGAAATTATTTTGAAAGATATATTCGATATTTTTTGTGATATGCTTTGAATGAAAATTGACAATCTTGACGCTTTGGTTTCCCTTGCAAAGTATAACTCTACTCGAATAATTTCAGTACAAAATCATTTACAATTTCAATTCGTAACCCCGCAAGGGATCTTCTCTCAAACACTCTTCTGAATTCCTTAAATCTGAAATAATATCATTTGCAGAAACAGCCAAATCTTTGAATTCGGAATTATACAACAAGACTTGCGGAACTCGCCATTGAAATGGTCCTTCTTCAGTCAAAAACCAAAATGTAACCATTCGTTTCCTATTATGCCAACCATTCTCCGGCAAAGCCTGACTCAAATAATCATTTGCTAAACTTGTAAAGGCCGCCGATTTTTCTCTGAATTCCTTTGATAACAATTCCGTTGCATTTTCATTTCTTCCAAAAGTACGCTGTATGTCATGCTGAACATTTTGATCATCTTTAGTATACCATTTACCTGCAAGACATCCCCCACCGCTATTTCTATAAAATCCAGCATACCCATTGATGTATGTGGCAAAAAGAATTTTCTCGCCAAATTGCTTTTCAGACTCTATTAAAACACCAAATACTTTACTGACCTTTATTCTATCTAACCTATCAAAATCACTCACACTAGGCGCGAAAAACACTTTTTTTAGCGCATAATAGTTAGTGTCTTCATGGTAATAATTATCACCGGCATTATTACTCCTTGATATACACAAGGAAATAATAAAAAGCAAAATAGCGATGCCTACAATTGATAAGAAAATTGTCATTTTTTATTTTTTTTATTACGAAACAAAGTTACAATCATAAGCTGTCAATGTAATCCTTTAACAAGCTTGTAATTTCTTGCGCACCAGAATCCTATGAAAGAAATTTGGCATAGAATTTAGAATTCAAAAATACTCATTCGCAATAATTTCCTAAAACCTTAAATCTATGCAAAACTCATGCACAGAAAGTCCAAACCTTTGCAAAAAAAATAGTAAACACCTCAAAATCATAACATCCCCTGACATTTCAATTCACAACCCCAAACAAATTTAACCATGCAAACAATTACATTCGAAACAGTAATCGCCTTTGGCAAACACAAAGGTCTTTCGGTAAATCAAATTTTAGAGCAGGATCCTAATTATGTTATCTGGTTGCTCGAAAACATCAGTGATTTCTATCTACCACTTCAAACTGTAAAAGATTTAAGTGTCGAACACCCCTGCTTCAAAGATTTACTCATTGGGAATAGCACATACAAAAAAAAGGTTGTGGAAAAAGGAGAGATAAAACTACCAAACTTCTCTTATGGGCAAATTGACCGATTGTACCACACTCAGAAAAACGAGGAACTAATGCCCGAATACGGCGCACGCAATCCATTCGGAGACCCCTTTAAATACATAACCTTTTCTTTTTCGGAATATCCTCAATGGATTAAAAACGTGAGTTATTGGGAATACGCCAGAATTGACGAAGATGAAAATGGTATTCCACAAATCTCCATATGCTTAGACCGACTTCCTACAATTCTGAAGTATGAAGGGGAACAATTAATAATAGCCTATGAAGCCGATCCCAAATACCAGAAACACAACAAATACAATCCGCATCAATTTTCAAATGACAAACTCCTTTTTCAAGTAAAAGCAGACGAGCACGAATTCTTAGAAGTTGCAAAAAGATGTATCGCGCTGAACATGCTTATGATCCGTTAATTTTTCTATGCAGCACCTCTGCAAACATAAATATAACCTTTGTAAAACTTTAAACAATCAATTCAACGAAATGAAAACAACAATCAAACAACTCTCTATTATTGGCGCGATTGCCATTGCAATTATTCTTTCTACCGCAAGCACTTTCGCCTACTCATCAAATAGATCTATCTCTAGTTTGGAAATTATTCCAAATCCTTCCAATGGAAAACCGTTATATCTGACCAATTCCAAATACCGCATAGAGCCATTGGTGCTGAACAATATCATACTCTCAAAGAAAAACATTCCAGTAATTCTAAATGTTTCGGCATACAGACACACTCCCATAAAAGGCAGCATTCACATTGGCGACATGCTAGATCATTCATATGCCGATTTAAAGCTGGCTTTGGGCAGCACACCTAAAAATAAAGAGATCGTAGTCTATTGCGGATGTTGCTCTTTGGAGTATTGCGAGAGAGTTGAAAAGGCTTTCGATCTGCTTCGTGCAAACGGATATACCAATGTAAAAGTCTTGAACCTAATTGTTGGTTTCGATCCTGATTGGAAAGGGAAACAATATGTTACAGAATCTTTCGAAATATAAAATTGAATCTTATGAAAACATCGGATAAAAAAAAGAGAGACTATTTCTTTCGTCCAGACGCCAAAACATTTCAAGTTGAATTCTATTACATCAACTTTCTAGATTCTAATAATGAGTTCAATTCAAAGTTCTCTGAAAAATTCACCCAAAAAACACATTGTTTGAGAAAGGCAAATTGGATTGTCCGAAATAGATGGTCATTAAAGGAAATTCCATATTCCGTTGCAAAAATTGGTGTTTATTCTAGTCGCACTGGACACCTGAGTTCTTTATCTGTTTATAGCAAATAAAAACGCACCTAAAAGCTAAAGCCAACCAATAGAATGCAAATAACTGCAAGCACAAACTCGACGACGCCACATTCATTTGCATTAACCACAAGATTTAAACATGAAACAAAACCTAAAATCTTTTCTAATCGGATTCACATGCGCAATTATCTTTTCGGGCATAGGCGGATATTATGGCTATCTCAGAATGAAGGAAGAGTTTAGGATAGACCTAAAACTTCAATCTTACCCAAAGACCCAAGTGACCATGGACACTTTCGAATCATATAAGACCGGGTACATGGACTGCATGAGAGAATTGAATAGCAACGTATACTCTGCATATCTCACATCGGTCATAGAGGGGTTAAATGAAAAATCGTCAGACGAAGAATTTAAGAAACTAACAGATCATTACGAATTGAATGAAAACGAATTAGAATACATAAAGAAAATGGTTCGCTAGATAATTTAAAGAAATAGAACTCGAAAAAAAGACAAAGAATAACCTATGAAAGCAAGAATTAAAAACGCAATCTTATACCTCATTCTATTCAGACACGGTTTCTTTAAGAAAGGAAAGTGTTTTCGTAAAAACTCGACCTTCTATCAACGATCTATATGGATTGAAACAAAAAATGACATTACATACTTCACAGGTATCGGAACCTATGGCTCGGGGACAATATCCGATAGAGCTCCCATATCGAGTTTTAACAGGTTTGTTAAAAGACTTAAAGCAGATGGCCAATCTGAAGTTTGGCATATTTGGAACGATTAATAAAATGATTACAACAAACATGAAAAAAGATATAGATATCGGCCCATTCAATCGCGGCGAACTTTGTCCTTATTGTAACTCTCCATCATTGGAAGTAACAGGTGATGAAATATATGGACCAGGTCGCGGTTACGGCCACATAAAAATGTTCAAATGTTCTAGCTCTTGCGATGCTTATAGCACATCGAAATGGGAACATGGCTTAAGGGTATCAACTGGAAGTCTTGCCAATAAAGAGCTGAGAGAATTAAGAAAGAAATGCCATCAGTTATTTGATGTGCAATGGAAAGGGAAACCCAATGAAAAGTTGGCCCGACGCAAATGTTACGCCTGGCTTCAAGAATTCACAAAACTCCCTGAAGAATTAGCACATTTTGGAATGTTTAACGTTGAGCAATGTAGACAAATAATTGAAGAGCTAACAAAAAGCAACAATTCAGAAAGATAACATTGTTAATTTATAATTAAATTGCCTTTTAAACCAACTCAACATGCCTGTAACTAAAAACCCCATGCTTCGCTACCGGATACTTGACGAATGCTTTCGCAACAGCATGCGTAGTTATACCATTGATGAATTGTTGGAAGAAGTCAATCGTAGAATTGAAATTACCGAGGGAAAAGCTGAGATTATCAAACTCCGTCAATTACGCTACGACATAGCATATATGCAAAGCGATGAAGGTTGGTGTATTGAATTGGTTGAAGAAAAATTTGGTAAAAAAAGGGTCTACAGATATGAAGATACCTCCTACTCCATCTTCAACTCTTCGCTTACCGACATGCAGATAAATGCAATTCAATCTGTCATAGGTTTATTAGAAGGCTATTCCTCGAATCCAGAGATGAACCATCTGATTGATATGCTCGACACTTTGAAACTCACAGCAGATAACACTCGGATTGAGCGAAAAATAATTGGGTTAGGAATTAATCCATATTTGAAAGGACGTGAACATCTCATTCTATTGTACCAACATATTAAAAGCAATGAAGCATTGCATTTGGAATACAAAAAATTCGGAAGTAATGAAGCCTCCAAAGAAATCGTTCATCCGCAATATTTGAAAGAATACAATCAGCGCTGGTTTTTAATCGCGGTATATGAAAACAACAAAGATGCTATTCGCGTGTTCGCCCTTGATCGCATTGTAGCCTTTAAGGTAGCGAAGCGTATTAAATACTTTGAAGTCGAATTAGACTGGGAAGAAGAATACTTCGCAGATATTATTGGCGTGACCAATTACGAGAATGAATCTCCGGTTGAGATAAAACTTCGCTTCCTTAACGGAAGAGGTAATTACGTCGAAACTAAACCCCTCCACCCCTCTCAGAAACCTGTCGCATGGATTGACTGTCAAACCGCTGATGTTTCTTTATTTGTAAAGGTAAACAACGAATTAGAAGCTATGCTTTTGAGTTATGGTAAAGACTTGGAGGTTATTGAACCAAAAGAATTAAAGAAACGTTTAAAGGAAAAGAAATGAAGATTGCAGTAAGCGGTTATAAATGTCTGAATGACATTAATGAATTTGTTGAAATAAGGGACATATCGCTTATTACTGGTAAAAACTCTAGCGGTAAGTCAAGCTTTAGCGAAGCCTACGACTTCTATCTTAAATTTTCAAACCTAGCAAAGAACATGTCTACTTTTATAGACTGGTTTGATATTAGCGTTGATCAAAAATCTTTTTCCAATATCAACCTATTCCATTCAGGATTAAGTCAAAAAGATAAAACATTCATCATAAGCATTGACAAAATAGACAATCTAATTTCAACACTTAAATTTAAATATGACGAATCAGGATTTTATATTAGACTAGAGGAAATTCAAGTTTTTCTTAATGGCACATCAGTTTTCTCAATATTAAAAACTGGAATTAAAGAAAAAAATAATATTTCATACTGGTGGATTGAACAAAACTGCACAACTGAATTTCAAATTCAAACAAATCTTATAGAAATAATAAGACACTTTTTTCCGAAATCGCAAAAATCATTTAGATGTTACCAAGAATATCTTAAAAATGAAGATCAAATTGAGCAACGAAAAACCGTTTTAGATTCAATCTACGTTTTTGATTTTGAAGAATGGTTTGACAAAAACTACCTCACGCCTGCTTTTATCGCAGAACTTGATTCAGAAAGTGAAAACTCGATTTCAAAATCACTTAAATTAACAATCGACGAAAAAGAAAAAATAAGAACGGAAATTCAACTTGAAGGTCACTTTTATTTAGCCTCTATAAAATTCCCTGAGAGAATTAGGCTAAAACTAATATTGCACTATGTTAAATTACAAATCAATCTTCACGAAAAATATCATTTAAAATATTTCAATCATTTCAAGGAAATATTTAAAGAAAATAAACTTCAAACTCTGTTGCATCGATTCTGTAAAATTAAAAATATAGAACATACGATACTCCCAAAAATAAATCGAAAAAAAAGAGTGTTTTTCAGTCAGAATGAAATGTCCGAAATCTTAGAAAATTGGATTACAGAATTAAGCCATCAAACAAATTACACCTTTGACAATAGTAAAGAAAACAGTATTTTAAGTGAGTTTAAAGATATTCAAAAAAGAAATTTCATTGCTAGTTTCAACGCTAATGGAAACATGTCGTACTTCCCAAAAAGCAATCTACCCTCTCAAACTTTTTACGAAAACTATTATTCCGGAGTAAATAGATCCGGAAATGAAATTAATCAGCAAATCACAACTGAAGATAGCGATGGAAAACGAACAACCCATAATAACATTTATCAAGCATTTCTCAAAACCCATAATTTAGTTGAAACTTTTTTTGACGGACATATTGACAAAAATGGCAATCCTGTAGGCGAAGATACTATAGGAGTTATTACGAATGACTTATCACTCATATCCTCTATCTGCTATGAGTTTTTAGGGCTAACAATTACGAATGAACTATTCGACAAGAACGAGGCGGAAAGCACAGCCATCTACGGTGTAAATTTCCATAATATTTGGAATGAATTAAACAAAACTCAGAGATTAGCATTCAAAAACATTTTTGAAAAGATTAATATAAGTCATGGGTCTATCAATAATTTAATTTTATTACTTACAGAAGGATTTCAAATATCTTTCGAAGAAAACAAAAATTCCGGAGAATTAGAAATTTTCGGATTTGACCAAAGAAGAGAATTCATTAGTCTAAATTCAATTGGAATGGGACACTCAAATATTGTAAATATCATTTTAGAAATTACTTTACAGATTACCAAGGCAATTCATTCTGGGAAGTCAAAACTAAATTTAATACTCGTTGAACCTGAAAAGTATTCTCACCCGAATTTAATATCAAAAATAACCCATATAATATATTCCTTCTATCTGCTTAAGCTAAAAAAAAACAACACAGAACGAATTCCTAATATTTCCTTTATAATAGAAACCCACAGTGAATATTTAATCAGAAGTTTTCAAGCCAAAATAGCGCAACTCAATGACCCTTCTAAATTGATTAATATCTACGAATCAATAACAATGAATTATTTTGAAAAACAAGTAAATGCTACTTCGAGCAGGATAAGACAAATATATATTGAAAATGACGGGGCCTTGAGCGACGAATTTGGATCGGGATTTCTTGACGAGACCGAATTAATAATTAGAAATATATTAAACTCAAGAAAACAATGATGTTTAAAATTATTCTGAATGATGTTCGACTCAAAGCCTTTATTGAGTTCTACTTTACTCAATTAGAAAAAGACAACCTTTTTCTAACTGAAATACTCGAAAACTTCGATTTCATTCATAAGATAGAAAATTCTAACACATTTCACACGATTTCATCAAGTTTAGAGCAACTTCAAAGAGAGCTATTTACAAGATTATATGGTCGCTTCAAAACTTGCCATGCAGAAGAATGGCAAAACTATAAATACAACTCTTGTTGGGTATCATTCAATTTAAGTGATTATCCTGGGACAAAAACAACTGAAGGAATAAAATCTTTTTTTCAAAAAGCGATCTCTTTCAACCACAATATTATTGAATTTGAAGATGCTTCTAAGCATGACCTTGAGTTCTTGAACCGATTACCACATTTCAACAGTGACGCAATTATCATCGACCATTATTTCTGTGTAAACTTTGAAAAAAGCTATAAACCTACTATAGATTTCCTCAAAAAAACAAAATTTCACAATTCAATTATTTCGGTTATTACAAACTACAAAAACTATAAAAATGACCTGAAAAAAGATCAGAAGATAGAAAAAGCAAAAAAACAATGTACTATGCTCGGTTTTTTTGAATTCGATACAAGAGGAACGCCAAATCATGACAGGTTTTTATTTTTAGGTCCTCTGCTCATTAAATCCGGCCCTGGTTTTGACCTAGGCACGAATAATAAATCCGGGTTCATTGATTTTTACAATCTATATAAAGCTGAATTCGCTAGAATGTTCTTTAAGACAATCAAAAGCAATTTGAGATTAATAGACTCTGAATCAAGTTATCTAAACGAAAGTGACAAAAATACTCTAAACAAGCTCAATATAATTTTCTCCTGATCAGCCTATTCCTTAAATTTCAAAAGAAACCGTTAGAATAAATCAACTACTACCCACATTATTATATTTGCCCCAAAACAACTGACGATTTCTTATCACTTCTGCTTTTGGATTCAAAAGCTTTGATGCTATCGATAAATATTTTGCCATAGGAATCAACCTTTACTGGTCCGACACCATTTATGCGAGCAAACTCCTCTAATGATCTAGGTGCTTTAAGAGATATCTCTCGTAAAGTTTTGTCATTGAAAACTAAATATGCAGGCCGGCCTTTAGAAATTTCAGATCGTAGCTTCCGTAGCTCATTGAATAATACCTCATTTGTGTCGTGTGATTCTATTGAATATTTCTCAGTATTTATCTTTGATGAACAAACTGGACAAGACTTAAATCCCAATTGATCTAAAATTTTTATGTCAAAATTCAGTTCTGGATTTTGTTTCGCTCGATACCAATTAACCAATAAACGCCTCAGGGGTTCCTTAATTTCAATTTCTAATTTCAAAAGCACTTCACGAATTTCCAAGTCGCTAAATACAGTATCGTTATTCGTATAAGTTTTCCTTGACAAACTTTCCTTCGCAAATTTCCCATACTTTTTAATTATAGCCGGATATGTGTCGATTAATTCTTGTGCTTCTTTTAAAAGAAAATCAATATTTGTCTCTACCTGTTTAATGCTGATATTCTCGAACATTGAAATTCCTGAATTCTCAATATAAATTTTCTTTACATTAACACTAAAATTCCATTTTGCACGCCACCTATATTCAAAAACATCAGCTTTTCCATCAAGCAGGTGCTTGTTCGATTTGAACCACTTCTTAAACTCATTTGTTTTTTCATCACCTTTATCAAGAATTTCTTTAGGAATATAAAAATTCTCGTAATCATTATTCAACAATTCACAACTCATACTAAAATGGCAACTGGGATTGGATTCAAAAACTAAATCCCTCGAATTCTTTGGTTTAATTTCCTTCCAAGATCCTGTCATCAATTTAGACGTGTTATCAATCAGCTTTCGAATTAACAACAATCTATTACGATCATTTTTATTAAAAAAATCAATTTTCTTTTTGTACAATTGTCCTTTCAACGTTTCAGGCAACTTATATCTATAAGTTATGTCTCTGAGGTTAGATTGGGTAATAAATGCCATTGACTTTTACTTTTTGTTCTAAGATTAATTGTTTTTATATACTTGGTGAAACCAAATAAGACTCCGAAATCTCATGGTTCATTATACTCGCTGAATAGTCTTCTTCATTCTTCGTAAAGCTCAAGATATTCAAAGCGTCTGAGCGATAATTATTTTCTTCGTAAAGAGAAAGCACTTCATTCACCAATTCACGGCTTTTTGTCGAGCAGACAAACGTTATTTGTGGAAAAGCTTTGGACAAAACATCCAAAATATTAGCATTGCCCATACCCGTTGAAAAGAAATCTATGTTATCTATAAAGTACAAGTACAGATCTCGCTTTTGCCTGCGACGCATATGATTTTCTTGAATTAAGCAAAGGTGATAAACCATATCGTAGAGCAGCTTATCTCCATCTCCGAGCATACTGTAATGAATTCTCAATCCATTTTTGTGCTGAGCGAAATAGGTGTAACCGTGCTTATTCCCATATTTATCTATAAGCTTATCTTCCATAAGCATGGGCAGACCTAAATTCAAACAAGTCATATGAAACTGGGCTAGATTCATTTCACGTAAAGCTTTTCTGTAATTGTATCCAAGTGTTTTACGAACCACTGTACCCGAATAAAACTCTTTACTCATGTATGGATCAAACTGCGCGTAATGAGATGTGCAAAACATACTTGGCGATTCATAAAGACTGTGAAGAGCCTCAACTATTTGTCTATAGAAATCTGGATTCTTTGCAATATTCTGAAATATGCATTCAAAAGTTTCCATATAATCAACGTACCGACCATCCATTCCATCATTTACAGGATTAACCCTTGGGATACGAACATAAAAATCCTTTTCTTCCGGAAACGTATCTTCAATTAATTCCGAATTTATCTCGTCAAACGAATAGATTCCATCGAGCAATTCATTGGCAAACATATCATCGCTAGGACCTGAAGCGCCTTCTTCTGTCGTAAGGTGCATTACATCAGTAAGAAAGGTATTCATTCGTCTATTTTGGAAACAAACGTTCTGATTGTCAAATCCGAAAACAAATTCGTCATTCCAATGCATCTCGTAACTCGTCATTGCAGCGGTTCCTTCTGCTGCATCATGAATCTCGTAACTAAATATGCGATTGATCACATGTCCATTAATAGGCAATTCAAATTCTAAAACAAACGGTTTTGTTATATCGAAGACTAAAGCCTTGTAGTCCATAATGTCGCTCATTTCAAAATTATGGAACTGACTGAGCAAAGTGGGATTCCCCGTAAAAAGTTTGAAAGCATGATTTAGAATAGATTTCCCTGTGCCCGAAAGTCCATAGTGCAGAGTAATATTTGCAAAGCTAAATGTTTGCCTTTCCTTGAAAGGACCGAAGTTGGTTATGTGGATTTTCATTTTGTTCTTATTACTTGCCGTAAGACAGTTCGTCATCATCATAGGAACAACCTGCAATTTCGTTAAATCGGTTTCTCGCCATTTGGGCTGTATCTGAAACATCTTCGTTATAAATAGGGAAATCAGCCCCTTCATAATGATCAATGCATGAGCGGAATAAACTTAGTGCCTCTGAATATTTACCATTTCTATATGCGTCCATGCCATCTGCATATAGGCTTTCAATTATTAAAATATCGTTTGTCATGATAGTTCTCTAAATAAATCGTACTTATACAATTACCTAGAAAGGCATTTCTGAATCTCCAGGTATGTTATCATCTTGCTTAAATACTGGATCTCCAATCATTGCAGCACTTGAATTCTGAGAATCACCTTCCACTTTCCAAGCTTTAACATCGGTGTACCATTTGCCATTGTATTCACGACTCTCTATTTCAAGACTGAACTGAAGCTTAGCTCCTACTTGGAGAATATCTTCTCTAATCTTATCTCCCCAAACAGAAAGGCAAATTTTCTTGGGGTATTGACCATCTGTTTCTACTATAATTTCTTGTTTTCTCCATTCTCCATTTTTACCTGTTCCGGTTTGCAATGGAAGCAATTGAATGATTTTGGCTGTGATTTGCATAAATTGATTTGTAAATGAATTAATTATTGAAATACAAACGTATAAACTTCGTATGCACAATTGCTGCACACTGAAATTTGACACTCCAATAAAAAATGTTCATTAGACAAAAGCGGTAGTTACACTTTCAAAAAACAGTCAAAAAAAACAATTGAATGAAAATAAAATAAATCTGTTAGAATTTCTCAATTTCATCTATCCCCCTAGTAACAGCGGTATACTGCCATTTCAAATTGGGGATTCCCAAGGTATTAATAAATACCTTTCTCCACTCACCGCCTTGGGCCTTGTTGCAAGTAATCGCATGACCATATACTAATCTCAATGCTCCAACATACCTATCATCGCCTGGCATTTCACTTTCGCGAAAAATCTTGTTCTTCGTATATCGTTCTCGCCTCAATTCATTTTCCAACTTCACATCTATCCTTCCGCCAGGTGACATAATTGACTCTAAAAGTGCATAATCTTCGATAATTGTCTCGGTTTCACTGAAAAGTAATCGCACTTTTACTGCAACAAAATGAAGTCCCGCAACTGGCTCCATTTTATCTAAATCAACTGATAAAAGCTCTAAGTGATCGCCATTATACAATTGCGTACCATTTCGAAACCAATTCTGAGTGACCATAAGTAAATCACCTACATTCAAGACTTCCTTTGCGTTTTTATACATACGCTCGCGAATAAGATCATTAAAAAAACTATTCGCCTTATTAGAAACACCTATTGCAATTTGATTCTCTAAACCTTCTCTTCTAACCTCCGCTACATATTTATCAGCAGCTGCATAAATATTTCTATTCTGAACTCCATTGATTGGATGTACCCGCTCGCCACGATCAAATGCATTACGAATATCTGTTGCATTCTCTAAAATATAGCTGCCATCTTCTTGTCGCTTAACTTCAGTTAATAAATATGCATTTCCTTTTAAATTGAATTCCTTTTCAAGAAATTCCTTATTCAATGCAAAAGACTCAACCTCATCAATCGGAGGTAATTGATATCTATCACCTAGAAAAATTATTTTATTATTTACGTTGGAAGACTTGACGTACATTATCAAATCATACAACACACCTGTATCGGATAGAAACAAACTTTGTGATTTATCTGCATCTTTTGAAACCATTGATGCTTCATCAATTATATAGCAAGTGGGAAGCACATCAATATTCTGCTTCAGCTTAAAAGTTACCGTTCCAGACTCCACATCTGAATTTGGTTTATATATCAACGAATGAATTGTCGAAGTCAAGACATTAGCTTTTCTGCCTAAAATCCTTGCTGCCCTTCCCGTGGGTGCGGCAACTTTATAAGGCTTATCGTGTTCATTTAAAAAACCAATTAAAGCTGAAGTAATAGATGTTTTACCTGTTCCAGCAGCACCGCACAATATAAAAAAATCAAACAGATTCTCATCGGATACAAAGTCCTGCATCGCAGTTAAAACTTGTTTTTGGTCTTCTGTTGGGTTCGAAAAGTGGAGGTGTTTGAAAATCATTATTTAACTTGTTTTAATTAAAGATAACAAATGTCATCAAAAATTTAGTTTTTCTCTAGTATAAAAGGTAAAAGCGAACTTAAAAAATCATGTAAAAAATGTCATGATAAAGAAAGTACACTCCTTATGAACGATAAGACTTGGACATTCTTATCAAAAGCTTCATCAGCCTTTGTATCATTTATTAATGGTTGTGAAAATATACCGTTGACCGAACCGTGCGTAAAATCCATTTCATTTCTATACTTGTTCAAAGAATAGAACTTTTTGGCTCTGTTATTAAAATCAATTTCTGAGTGACAATAGGCAGATAACAATGCATATATTTGATCACTCAAACTAATAATGGTATCCGGAAGATACTTTTTATATTCAGCTTCCTCGACCTCATAAGTAAATTCACCTTTTTCAACCCCACTTGGCTTTCTTTTGAAATTCAACGTTAATTGACTATCGTCATATTTAATAAAATACTCCCCGTTGTTAAATTTCCAATTAATTGATCTTTTCGAATCAATGTGCCACGTTTCGTTAGGGCTTGAAAATCCTTTGGAAATCTCCTCTAGGATAGACCAAAAAATAATGAACGAAATTGATTCATTACTAGAAATCAGCGTCTTTTTAACTGAAGAAGACCTTGTTTGAAATAATTCAGAATAACCGAGTTTTATTTTATCGATGATTCTTCCTCGAATATTCGCAACTCTCCTATTATCACTTTTCAAGTATTTATCAGCGGAAACTAAATTGATTATATCAATGCATAAAGTCCATATCTCCCTTCGCTCTATGCTTATCTCTTTTAACCTCAAAAAGTTTCTCTGCAAATTTTCCAAATTCTCTCTTGACCAATTTTTGTCAATTGAAAATTCCGGTGATTCTTTAATATAATAAGCGTCGACACCATTCTCCAAGAATGCACTTATATTCCATATTTTATTTGAAGCTGTTATAAGAATAACTGGTGTAACATAATTAACAGAGGCAAAATCAGACTTGAAACTTCTTAAAATAGAAAAACCGCTATATTGCTCAAAATCAATTGTTTTATGATCAGCCTCTGTCAAACGCATATCAAGAAATATAATGTCGAATGGGGTCTTTAACTTTTCCAATGCATCAACAAAAGACAATGAAATTTCTAAACAATTCTCTTCTTGTATCACAACCCTTTCAATAACACTTCTCCAACCCAAATTTGCACAGTCATCAATAAGCAAGTATTTCATAGGAATTTATTTATTAAGATGATTAATTTTCCCTATTACTTTTAAACCCGGAAGTTTCTTCGTGTATTTCAGCTGCTCCTCCTTTTGTTCAATTGGAATAGGATCTGTCAATCCATTCTTTGCTATTAGCCACTTAAAATATAAGTTTTCAAGTTTTCTAGAATCAAAACCATTGATTTCACTCGCTAGAATTCCTGCATTCCTTGCCATCTGAAAAACGCCCCATTCATTTGCGATGGCATGATTATCATAATAATTAGAAGGGACTTCAAACTTTATCTTTGACAATTCAAATTTCAAATCTGACAAATCATAAAACTGTCTTGTACTATGATTAGCCTTATGAATGGCTTTCTTTGAGAATGGTATCAAAAATACATTTCGGGTCTTTAGAATATCAACACACTCATTATCTAAAAGATGTTCGACACCTACCGATCCATAAATAAAAATTCTTGCCAACTGATTCTTACATTTTGTAAAACGAATATGGCATGCTAAACGTAGACCATTAAAATCAGAAAACGTATGACCAAAACACAAAGGAATAAAAATATCATCAAATTTTAAATCATCGCAAAAATCTGCAACTTTCCTTGAAAAATCTTCGTCTGATTTCAAATTGAACAAATCTCTTTCAACGCAATTATTCAGTGGATTTGTGATAAAATTTGATTGAGGATGCATGAAGAGCACTGAACCAGAAGCTTCAAGAGGTGATTCAGAATTTGACTTATGACAATCTGACTTCACAAGTTCTGACAATTCAATTTCAACATCTGGTTTCTCGCCAAACAACAAATAATTCAAGTTGAAACTTTCTGAATTCAGATTCCTTAAAAATATTTCTAAATTAAAATATAATGCAGAAACAGACACATTAATTATTTTACCTGAAACTTCTCGTGTGTCCTTACTACCACTAAAATAGACTATATAAGAGCTATAAGTCTCTGAAAACAATAACAATTCTTGCCTTAAGTCCAATGATAAATGGTGAGACACTGAATTGTCTAGAAAAGACTCGTGATAGAATATTATGTTGTCTTCGCGAAATATCTCTTCCTTTTTCAAAGTAAGTTCATCGTAAGAATGAATTGTACAAATCTTATCACTAAACTTCGCAAATCTTTCTTTTGTCCATCCGTAATCTTCTTCTTGCCTTAATTTTTTATCATCAATTAAATAAATCATAAAATCTTTTTCCTTGTTTTTCTAAACTCAAATATATGCTCAACCCCACCAACAGCCTGATCTAGCTTAATTGGCAAAGGTTTTTCCACATCCCACAAACCGTGCCTGTCCCATATCCCAATTTGATAAGGGCCGTCATTCTCAAAATCAGCTTTTAAATAAAAATTGCAAAGACCATTTACTTGTCTCTTAATCAAATTTCTATATGAATTCCCTAATCTCTCTAAAGTATTATTAAGTGATTTACCATAATTAAAATTGTTGTGAATAATGGAAAACTCAATACTCTCAACGCTCTCTCTTAGCATGAGAGTAACTTTATTTGGAGCACTATTTAATTCACACTGTTCCCAAATCAACTCCAACAATCTCCTGTAAGCTTGTTTTAATTTATCAACATCCGTAAAAAACTCAATATTCTTAGGGAAGTTGTCATCTATTTCAAATATCAGTCTATCTTTCCAAAAAGACACTGAATTGCACTCTTCAATAATTTTCTTTAATGAATTATCACTCCGGATATGAAATTGCTTTTTAAAATAAATGAGTAAATCCGAAAATGTGGAGATAAACTCATTTGACTCTTTAATAAATATTGGGCTACTAAATTTAAACCCCCTATTCTCAATTTTTTCCATCAATCCGTCATCAGGAGTAGGCGGGATCTTCGGATTATTTCCGCACCAAAGTTCAAGCTCTGGATACATCCAATTCACTTTGATTTCATTCTCAGTCCAAAACGAATCTTTCCCCCTATAATTCTTCCCCGTTAAGTAACTCCGAATCAAGCTCTTCATATTAGCAGGAGCTTTGCCTTTATCATGCTTCTCAAAGGCTTCTAGTAGCTTATGCCTATGAACTTGAAAATCATAAAAATCAGTTGAACAATAATCCAAAACATTCTCTAATTCATTTATATCCATTTTGTGACATGCCGATTTAAGTATTTTATTCTGGTTAAAACGAAACAAATAATCATGTAAAAAAAACGGGTCGAAATATTTAGGAAGATCGTCACTCTTTCGTTTTAAGACTACAGACTTCGAATCTGTATAAGCCTCTAATTTATCAAAGGTCCTTGTCACATCTGCTCCGTTCTCAACAGCTCCCTTTTCAATTGACTTCATTTCCCTAGAAATCAGAGCGACTAATCTATTTCTTTGCTCTTGTGTAATATATTTTTCGCTTAACAAATCTTGAAAGAACTTATATTTCTCCATAATTTAGGTTATTTCCTTTTTGAATTGAAATAAATAATTGCAGTCTCCAAACCAATGTTTTCCCAAATACTCAAAACTTTATCAATTTCACTGGACCTTACTAATTTCTCAAACCTTTCTCTTAATAGACAATACTGAGCATTTCCTTTCCCCTTCACCATTTTCAAGTAATCTAGTTTACCAGAAATCACATTTCGCATTTCGGGTTTGCCATCATTCACGTGCCCCTTGTCTAATAAGTAATGATGAAAGAAATAATTCGAAGCACGTTCATAACCATATCTCTCCCAGAGATAGAGCCACATACGAAGTTGCTTAACATAGCGCTTCTTAACATTAACATCTTCATTTACCAATAAACCAGTAACCTCTTGTCGATAACCCGATTTTTGAAGCCGAGTCTTGCTTTCCTTAATATGAAATTTTTGTTCTGAAATTATTCTGTGAAGTTCATTTAAGAAATCGCTTCCTGGCTGATAAACATTATGCATTGAACTGAATGTTATATCATCAGCATACCGACTATACTTAAGCCCGAATCTATTTGCAACTGCCAATAATAAATAATCTAATTTTTGACAAATAATATTTGTAATTACAGGAGATGTTGGTGCCCCCTGTGGCAAAACATTTCTTTTAACTTTATGCCAACAACCATTTTCATCAACTCTTTCAACTTCCATTTCAGTACAAACAATAGAAGCGATTATACTAGCAATTTCCTTTCGATTATCTAAATTGAAGGGTTTTAACTGAATTGTCTTCCATACTCTAGCTTGGTCAACACTAGGAAAAAAATCCTTTAAATCAATGTTGTATACATAATTACTAAAAACATGAATTTTCGCATTGTCAACTATGCTTCTACCATTTACAAATCCAGTTGCCGATTTATTGGGGATGTACACACATTGAAGTATTAATGAAAGTGTTTTCTGTAGTGCTTTTAATCCTTTAACTGGAGCGTGGATTACTCTCTCTGCACCTGACTTCTTTTTTACACTAAAGCTGAGATATCTTACACCTCCAAGTTTCGCATTTGCATGCCATGTTAATTGGCTCAATTTAAAATCAACAGAATTCGCTCCATAAATTTTGGGTTTGACATAGTTCAACAAATCAAGTAAATCCTGCTTCGTTTTCATTTTAGCAAAAGAAATCCTGACTTGGTTGATATATTCTTGTTCTAACATCTTATTAGTATTAAGTTCATTGATGCCTGCTGCGATACTCTTTGTTTATGACTTGTTAAAATAATATTTCCTTCTGATTCAAAAAAACTAAGTAAAGAGTTTCTCTGGTGAATTACTGAAGAACATTCATTCTCTGAAATTCAGAGAACACCATCCGATTTGAAAAATGTATAACACAAAATTCCAGATGGAAAAATCAATATTTGGCAGCAGGCATTCAATGAACGTTTTGCAAAGAGAACTAATATCTGTGTGCTTGTAATGCACAGTAACTTTTCCCTCACTAACTCCGATATCGAGTTAGCATTTCGCATGGATGCAAAATAACCAAAAACCTGTGATAATGTGTTGCACAGCAAACGATATTTTCATCGAATTTCTTCAGCAAAGAAAATATACGAATCTCTTAGGAGAGAGACTTCGTCCAATTTAGACTATCCGCCTCTGCATTTCCCTTCTGTTCGCATCAACCATAGCATAGATTGCCATTCCCGTTAGCAGAAGCAAGCAGCCCACAATGATGTACGTTGACGTTTCGTTCTGTTTTTCCAATTGCTCAATGCGGATACCCGAATTTGATGCAAATTCCAAACTTCTAGGAATGGGTACTTCCAACCCTCTCCACACTTGATTTTCAGTCAAATATTTCATACTAAAAACTATAAATGGTAAGCTTTCCTCTCTGATTGACAACTACATATGAACCGTAATACACACGATAGGCGTTCGCACCATCTTGCTCTGACCAAATTTCGAGGTACTTCGAATTGAACTCGCCCTTGAAGCCTTTTGATTGAAGCTCGTCGTTGGAACTTGAGATAGAGGAATTCAGTGGAATATTCAGACTATTCAATATTTCAATATTCTTTCGAAGGCCTTCTCTCCTCATTCTCTTCTTCGAATTCCCAGCTGTATTCGTGCATTTATCACCGCAATACATCTTATGTCCACTATTTGTTGGTTCGAATAGCATCTTACAAATCTTGCAAGGGATTTTAGGTAGTTGAATCGGCATAGTCTACTTTTTTATTATGTCCATTATATCCTTGTAACGGAAATACACCCGACCTCCTAAGCATATTCGCTTCAATCTCTTGCTTTTCAACCAATTATACAGCGTGGACATGTGTATTTTAAACAAGGCTACCACCTCCTGCCTGGTCATCAGTGTATCGTCATCTTTACTCTTTTCTTTTGCGCTGTCCAGTAAGAACAATACGCGCTGCAAGTCTTGCTGAATTTGCTCAAGGACTGCAGGTACATCATTGTGTGTTATCATTTGCGTTACCTCCGATATTGTGAAGGTTCGAAAGCGAAATTGGCACAATTCCTAAAAAATCTTCATGAAAAACGGTACGGGAATAGTACGGATTACAAAACGACTTCTAAAGAAATCAAATCACGGCATTCTTCCGCTCAAACTCGAGAAACTTCTCGCACAGTTCGATATCAAAAAACTCACAGTATTCCTTTAATTCCCGAAGAAGTTTCGGTTTGTTGAATATCGACTTATTGCCTTTTCTTCTGCTCTCGCTGAATGAGTCTGATATATACGGCCTAGCTTTGGTCAAATTCAACAATTCGGCGATTCTTTCGTGATTTTTTACTTCATCGTGTAGTCTAAAAATTTCACCATTTGCAAAATTCAAAGCGACTAAGCTTCGATCCTTGGTTAAAAATTTATTTATTCTCGCCAATTTACCTCTCTTCAATTCCAACAAGCAATTGTACAATTCGAAAATAAAATACGCGAATCCTTGCGGAGCAAACTCATTCGAATCAGAAAAAACTTCATCACTTGCAACAAAACTGTAATTGGCCATATCCCCTTTTTCAATTACACGATAATAGAATTCTGCTATGCCATCTAACTGTATTCTCGTCAACTTAAACCCAAATGTTTCAGAATAATAAAAACTAATCTGCTTTGGAAGATGACCTAAAAGAATCTTTTTTAAATCCTGCAACTCTGATTTGAATAGATCCAAGGGTGAAATACTATTGCTAAATCGAAGTATAAAATCTTTTTTGGCTATTGAGAATCTTTTTTGTTTTTGCTTCAACCCGAAATCGATTTGATATGCTCTTATTTTCAAGAGTTCTTCAGCCAAAACGTCATTTTCTAAAACACTTCTAACTTTTGAATCCCCATCAGATTCAAGGACATAGGTTTCATGAAAAACAAATTCCCCTTTCTTCCAGTTCTCAAACGTATTAAATCCAACCATTACTCATCAGTTTTTCAATAGACAATTTAGATACTTCTGCTTGTGGTTTGCCAATATACGCAAGTAATTGCTTCTCGGTGGAATGACCCGTGTAAGCCATAATGTGCGTGTTCGGCAAATGTCCATACTGACACGTCGCGAACGATCTCCTCCCGATGTGCGATGAAACCAATTCATACTTCGGAAAATTCCCGGTAACCAAGCGCTTGGTCGCCTTGTCCATCTTCGATCCGAAGACCACTTCGTTTATTCCAACAAGTTGACAAATCTTCTTGATGTTCGTATTGTATCGTTGATCAGAAATAGCCTCCGGAAATTCACCTCCGCGCTTATCCAATATTTCACGAACCATTTTAAACAATGGAATTTCAAGCAACTTCCCCGTCTTCTGCTGTGTGATCTTAATCGCCTGAATTCTATTCGAGCCATCCACAATATCAACCATGTCGCTCTTCTTGAAATTCATGAAGTCAGAAATACGCTGCGCAGTATTGCACGAAATCACCAACCAGTCTTTCGAGTTTTCCAAATCTGCGTTGGGCATGGTCGAATTATGCAACAATTCAATTTCCTCTCGAGTCAAATATATCTTGTGCACGGCCTCTTTCTTTGCCCTCAATCCATGAAGCTGCGGACTAATGTCTATGTTGTTCTGTCCAGCGTGTTTGCAAATCGTTTTAATGAACGACAGCACACGTTCAAAATAATTCGCACTAAGCTTTTCCTTCTTCTTACAAAAATCTTCAAAGTCTATTCTGAACTGCTCATTCACTTCTTTTAACAGAATCACTTTTCGTCTGCTCTTTTGAAAAGCAATAATCTTCTGGCGAACGGAAGACCATTTCTTCACAGATTCTTTTGCTGCTGTTGAGCGCTTGACATTGATGTAGTAATCGAAATACTCGACCAACGTGACTGGAAGGCTTACCTCCTCCTTGCTCTTCTTTTTCTTTTTCGGATGAATGACACTCTGCAACCACTCACGTGTAAATTCACCTCCGCTTCTTGAATGATTCAAATACGCTTCATTCAACCTGTGCGTGATGTCGCTCAAACTCACAACGAGTTCTTTCAATTCAGAAGTTTTTGCGTTCTTGACAGAACCCGTCTTTTTGTCCCATTTCGAAATAGGCACAGTCAAATAGGTGCTCATTTTGAAATCGACTGTTCTTCCGACTCGCATTCGAACGTTTATTGTTGCATTCTCACTAGCAACTTTTGACTGGATAACAAAGCTGAAAATTCTCATGCTTCAAAGCTACAAAAAAAGTATCTAAATTAAGCCCACATTAAGCCCACATTAAGCCCACATCGTTAAATCTCATTAGATCTATTTAGACACCTCTTGTCAAAAACAGCATTTCAAACTGCTTATTGTCAACACTTTACAAATTTTTTAAAAATCTAATGAAATCTAATGAGATTCATATTTTGTGGAGCGATTATCTCCACAAAATAAATCCCGAAGGCCGAAAAATACTTAGGCTTCGGGATTTTTAGTTTTAAAAAAAATAAGAAAAAAGAGTGGGGTCCGACCATTCACTTAAACTCCCCCGCCCTTCTATTTCTTCAAATCAAACGTATACCTGCCGGGCTGATTGCCGCCAACGATGTCGGTGATTTTAATAAGATAATAATTAGGAGAAGAAGACTCCTTTACAATATAAATATCGCCTACATACAACGAATCGGTTACAACCAAATGCTGTGTCGAATTGTATAACGAAGGCAAATCTGAACGCAATACATTGTCGAAATTAACCAATGGTACATGCGCAAATAAACACCCATTCGGAGAATACCATTTGTATGTCAAATCATTGGGCCCGTTCAAGGTATCTGTGCTAAACTCTTGCAACGCTGGTGAAATTCCATTTGGCAGAGTAGCATCGTAATAAACAGCTTCAGCCGAAACTAAATCAAATGCATTGAATAAGGTATTGTTCAACGCGTAAAACTCTAATCCACTCTGCAATTGCAGTGGAGAACTAATGAGGTCAATTCGCTTAATGGCCATCGAAGAGGTTCCATTCGAATCATACAATACAAATCTTAGATAAACCGACTGACCTTCGCTATATCCATTAGCGAAATTCCTCGAATAAATAAACAAGAACTCTTTTCCGTTCAAAGACGCTGTCGTGTCTAAATGCTCAGGTTCTGTGTTGGTCGAGATATAAACATCTATACGGTCTAAACTCTTTCCTGAAGAACAGTTTACACTTAACCAAAAATTCTCAAGGCCAGATTGAAAAAAACTCCCGCCTGGATTAAAAACCATGGCGGGAGCTTCCTCTTTCTCACAAGAAAATAAAACAGCTGATAAGACTATCAGCAAACTGAAAATGTGTTTTTTCACGAATCGAAATTATCTAAATAAAACGCAAATACAAATCGTAATCCTTTATACATCGAAATCTGATTATCAGACATTTTCAAATTTGAAAATTGTTGGTTAGACTCCCAAGTAGAACTGGTATAATAGGTCTGACTATTTGTTAAACTTCCAAAACTTTGTTCAACAACATTCTTCTCTTTTCCAGCACCCATTTGAAAATCGGCTCCGAAACCAAGTAACTCAACTCCGAAAGAGAATCGTTCAAACATAAAGTTAACCCCAGCATATAAATCCGCGCCAGCAGTAAGATACTTCGACGTAGTTTTTATGTTGTTGAAATCTCCGTTTGCAAAGGTCTCTTCGCGCACACGAACTGTTGGAGAAAATCCAAAAGTTCCGCAGTATCCGATATATGGATCAATATCAAACGAACGCAAACGCATCGGCTTGAAATGGTAATCTGTAGCTACTCTTAGAGCCAACTTACTCTTTCTACCACTCTCTTTAACGGAAGTATAATCGCTTAACAAATCTTCGGTGCTTTCACCTGTGTAACTAAAACCTGTTTTTGCGTAAACCAAACCGTATGTGGTACATCTGTTTTTGCTTTTGTACACACGCCAGTTCGGAAATACATACTCAGGTAAACGATTATCTAATTTGTTAGATGTCGTATCACCCGCTGAAAGAATTCCAGGAAGATCAAATGGTAAAAGCCCCATGATAACAATCGCCTTTGCTCCAGTATTGTGAATACGCAAATCCTCAAAGGGTTTGTCGTTCATAAACAAAAGCTCGTTGTTGTCCATGTATTGGCCATCACCTATCTCAGGAGAAAAGGCACCTTGACGCACCTGGGCAGAAACACCTCCGAAGATTAACGTCATTAAAAATGCAATAATTAAATTTTTCATAATTAGTTTATTTTACCTTTTCCTGTTTGACGAAATCCCCAGCGCTTGTTCTTCCTTTTGTTGTTGAACTCAACGCGATGCTCGAACTCACCTTCGGTGTATGTTCTGTGCTCTGGTATAACTGCTACCTCTGCATTGCCTACTCCGTAAACAATACCATTTGCTCCTGGTGTGCCTGTAACTGCTTGCCCTTGAGTAGAAATGTACTGACCGTTTTTATCCAATGGAGTTACGAAATTCTCATCGGTAACTTGGTAAGGAATAACTTTAACATTCGGATTGGTGCGTAAATTCTGAACAGAAGCCGCTAGCAATAAAACAGTGCTCGCATCTTGCATTCCACCTTCAGTAATAATGTTTACCAACTTATCATCTTGATAAGTGATATACAACTTACGCCAGTCTGTGTAGTAAACAGTTCCCGCGTTTTGAGCTGACTCACTGTTAATGGTCTTGTCCAATGGAGCAGTATCCATGTTTACATATCTACCACTGTTCGAAACAGGAACGCGTCTTTCTTGAAGACGGTAATTGTAAACAAACATCTCATTTCCTGCATCGTTATAGTATGCATCAAAAGCCTCAACTCCAAGGTTTTGAGCTACTTCAACTTTAGTCATTCCTTTCTTCAATGTGCTAATCTTGTTCACATCTGTAAATTTAGGAGCAACCCAAAATTTATTTTGCGAACAACTAGAAAGAAGAAATAAGGCCGCGAAAAAATAAAGAATGTTTTTCATCTTACTTGAAATAATAGTGAATACCACCACCCCAAATGAAAGATGTTGCAACAGAAGAAGATGCCAGACCAAGTCCATAATTACCCACTGAACCTAAACCCAACTTCCAATTCACACCTATATCTCCACCTAAAAATTCAGGGAACAACTCAATTCCACCGCCGACATTCCAGCCTAAAAAAGAATATTTATAGCCATCACCTAAGCCCAAACCCGAGTAATTGTATGTAACACTACCTAATGACCCATATGCAAAAGGATACCACTGCCCCAATCCACCTCTATTTTCATCAAATGCGTAGTCAATCTCTCCGCCGATACTTGTTAGTCGACCAAAACCAACGCTAACCCAACCCATTGAAAGTTGACCTTTTAAATTGTCGGTAAAACCAAAACGTGCACTCACTCCCGGTGCTGGAAAAGTGTAATTTAATCCTACCCCAAAAGTTCTGTTTCCGCTTTTGCGACGTGATGCAAAAAGTTCAGAATCTTCAGACTTCATTCCGTTTTGCGCAACCACAGCACTGAATGATACAGCACTTAGAGCAAGTGCCAAAAATAGTTTTTTCATGTTGATAAAGTTTAGTTATTCAAATATATACAAATCTTGTTTAAAGCGACACGTTTTCATTTTTTTTTACGAATACGTAAAAAAGAAATGCCGAAATTAATCGGCATTTAAACTTGAATCTATTTAGACTTTGACTGCTCTATCGCTATCAAATGCTCTGAAAGATTATATAAAAAATTATTTCTGTCTGAAATACAATCTCACGGGAACTCCCGTCAATCGGAAGTTTTCGCGCAATTTGTTCTCTAAGAAACGTTGGTAAGAAGAAACAACGTTTTGCGGTGTGTTACAGAAGAATGCGATAGCCGGACTCTTCGTTGGAAGCTGCGTGATGTATTTAATTTTCACTTCCTTACCCTTCACAACTGGTGGCGGATATGCTTGAATAATTGGAAGCATTATGTCGTTCAACTTAGACGTTGAGAAGTGTTGAAGGCGATTCTCATAAACTTCCATAGCTGCTTCCAATGCTTTCAATATTCGTTGCTTGGTTATGTTGGAAGTAAAGAGAATTGGAACATCAGTAAAAGGCGCAATACGCTTTTTAATTTCTTCAGTCATGACATCAACACTCTTGTGATCCTTTTCTACCATGTCCCACTTGTTCACCAAAATAACAATACCTCTGTTTGCTTCGGTGATTTCACCAAAAATGGTTAAGTCTTGTTTGGTAATTCCTTCAACGGCATCGATCAACAACATACAAACGTCTGCATTGCGAATAGATTTAATGGTACGAATTGCACTGAAGAATTCAATATCATCTTCAATCTGTTTACGCTTACGCAAACCTGCCGTGTCAATCAACATCAACTCTTTATTGAAGGCCTTGAAATGCGTGTGAACGGCATCGCGAGTGGTTCCCGCAACATCGGAAACAATACTTCTATCGTTACCCAACAAGGTGTTCAACAACGAAGACTTCCCGACGTTCGGTCTTCCAACAATGGCTATCTTCGGCAAGTCTGGCATTTCAGACTCGTCAATCGCTGGCATCTCCTGCAACAACTCGTCGAGCAAATCTCCAGATCCGTATCCGTTGTTTGCACTAATGCTAAACAACTTCTCTCCGAATCCTAATGCATAAAATTCTGTTGCTAATATTTCTTTGTCGGAAGTATCTACTTTGTTACAAACCAAAAGAACCGGTTTGTTCGCTCTGCGAAGCATGTCTGCAATTTCTTCATCCCACTCAGTCATTCCTTCCTTGGCATCTACCATAAAAAGAATACGATCTGCCTCGGCAATGGCCAAACGCACCTGACTGTTAATGTCTTGTTCAAAAGCGTCGTCGCTATTGGTAACTACTCCACCGGTATCAACTACAATGAATTCTTTTCCGCCCCACTGCCCTGTTCCGTACTTACGATCACGGGTAACTCCGGCTGTTGGTTCAACAATAGCATCAGATGTTTCAGTAAGACGATTAAATAACGTTGACTTCCCTACATTCGGTCTACCTACAATAACAATAGTATAACTCATACGGCAAAGATACGCACATATGAAGCGTTTCGGTAATTCCGAGACTTACATCGGTTTGTTATTCTGTAACCAACAGTATATTTTCTTGATCTGAGTGTCCGTTAATTTCGATCCGTTTTTAGGCATCGCGCTAAAACCTGAATTGTGTTCGATTGAACCCATGATATCGTCGTTATTGGCCGAGGCTGCGCCAACATAAGTGCTCAAATCTATTCCTGAAGAATGGTATTGCGAATTGTGACAACCCGAGGTCGCGCAGTTAGCATCGTAAATGGCTTTGATATCGTTGTTGTAAGTAGGAGTCTGTCCCGTGCAGTCGTAACCCTTTTTATACTTATCGCAACTGAACAATAGGGATGCAACCAAGGAAACAACTAGTAATGAAATCGTGAACTTTTTCATTTTGAAACATTTTATGCTAAAGTAAATAGATGTAGCAAAAAAAAAGACCTTTCTAAAAATAAAAAAGAGCTGTCTTTGGACAGCTCTTTTCTTCGTAAGTGAATAATCAACCTATTCTTTTACGAAAGGAACGCGTTGAATTTGATTGCCGTTTTGAAGTGACAAGAAATAATATCCGTTGCTCAATTCAGAAACGTTCAATTGGAAAGTATTGTTAACCGCTCCGTTACCGAAGTTGTTAGCGAATACTTCTTTTCCGTCTATTGAATAGATGCGAATGATTGTGTTTTCACCTGGGTTCAATTGTGAAGCCTTCACTGCAAAACTTCCTGAAGTTGGATTAGGGAACATGTTAACCGAAGTATGGGTTGAAGTCAATTCGTTTACTGCATTCGGATAAGTCCCGGTTGTGTTCAACCAGAAGCCGTTCATTTGAACTCCGCCTGGACCATATGAGCCACCCTCATCCATGGTAAATGTTACACAATCAGTAGAGGAACAGGCGTCCATGAAGTAAACTGTTACGCAAACCGTGTACGTTCCAATAGAATCATAGAAATATGATGGATAGAATTCATTCGAAGTAACCCCGTTTCCAAAATCCCATGAAACATAACTAACGTTTGATAAATCTCCATTCCAGTAGAGCATAACAGAATTCTCCAATTCAACCATAGAGTCTGGAATTAATTCAATGTCTGTGTTGCAATCAACGGTTGTGTCAGGAGCGCATTCTGAATTGATTCCAAAACCTTCCGTTTGGAATGAACCTGACGTCATATCAGCTTCAAGTATTACAACACCACCTGCTGCAATTGAGATTCCCGAAGCTGTACCACCATCCCATCCGTCACCGAATGTGTCGAACATATTTAAGCTGTAACAGCCGTCGGCCAAGCAAACGTATGAAAGAGTTGTTTCCGCAGAAACCGCATATAACAAGCCGTTTACCTCTGTTCCATTCATGTCTGTAATGTTGTAAGACGCCTCGTTTCCAAACATTCCTGGGTTAAAAGCAATCGTAACTGCAGTACCCGATGTACATCCTGTAAAGCACGAACCATCGTCTGCAACAGCAGCAGGATTATAGTTCAAAGCTGTTGAATCCATACAACCGTATATAAGATTGCAAGATCCATCTTCAATCGTTGCAGCTGGATTGTAATTTGTAGCCAACGGGTTGGTACATCCGAAAACTTCTCCGCATGTTCCGTCGATGCTGAAGTTCACCGACTGAGAAACTTGGTTGTCTGCAAGACCCGTGTGAATCACTTGACCTTGACCGTTGTTAACCCAGAAGTAACCATTGTCCCAACCTGGCAATCCCGCGTTGTTCGACATTACTGCTGTATAACACTCACCTGATTGAAGACAAAGACTTGTATTGTAAATGGCAACATTGCCCAATGAAGGAGAAGTCCAAATGGTATCTCCTGCTGAATT
This sequence comes from Flavobacteriales bacterium, assembly GCA_044349305.1. Classification (GTDB taxonomy): domain Bacteria; phylum Bacteroidota; class Bacteroidia; order Flavobacteriales_D; family Sanyastnellaceae; genus CAIZGX01. The sequence continues at coordinate 13,480 of JBIKRF010000001.1, read as the reverse complement.
CAAGATATTAAGAGTAACTTGATTACCGTTTGAAAACGTGCAGATATATAACGAAGCATTGATACTTCCTGTACCGTCGCAATAGGTGCAAGAACCGTTGTCAACGTTTGCATTTGAGTTGTAATTTGTTGCCACTGGGTCTGTGCAACCTTCGTACAAGCATCCGATGTTTACGTTTGCTATTGGGTTGTAGTTAACCGCAGAAGGGTCCATACATCCCTGAACTGAAGCAGTTCCGCAATTGGGTACGCCTACCCCAAACATAAATTGTCCTTGATTACCAGTTGTAATTGTTCCTGAGTATGAGCTTTCACCCATAACAAAAACATTCAATGAACCTCCGTTCCATCCGTCACCGAATGAATCGAACATATTTACACCATAGCATCCAACAGGCAAACACCAAACACCGTTCGATGATGAACCTACACCATTTACAACAACGGCTCCTGTATTTGTATTGACTACCACAAAACTCATTTCAGAAGGAAAAAACCCAGGGGTCAGAGTGTACGAAACTTGCGTACAAGTGCTATCTACTTGAGCTTTGGCAATTAAGCTTGCCGCGAAGAGAATGGTCATTAAAAATAAACGTAAAGTTTGTTTCATAATAATAGGTTAGTACAACGAATATATATTGACTCGCTGTAGAACAGACAATTAATTCAAGAAAAAAGTTGCTTATTGTTGGAAATGTTGAAAAACTGACTACTCGAAAATAGCTCCACTCCCTATTAATTCCTCTCCAATATAGAAAGCCGCGAACTGTCCTTTTGCAACACCGTATTGGGTTTCATGAAATATTACATGCGTGAATTCACTTCCAACCGAAACATTCGCTTTGAATAAGGGTTGTCGATAACGAATGCGGCAATCGATTTCCAGAACTTGGCTGTCTGCCGGTTTCACGTTTTCTTGAATCCAATGAGCTTCTTCATTTCGAATGGCAAGGCCTCTTCGTGCCAAAGCAGGATGCGTTTCGCCTTGCGCGGAATAGACAATGTTCTTCTCGACATCTATTGCTACTACAAATAAAGGAATCGCTTGTCCGCCTATTCCCAGGCCTCTTCTCTGACCTACTGTATAATAATGCGCCCCATTGTGCTCTCCAACATCGTCACACATGTCCGGAGAAAAGATTTGCGGCCGAGAGAGCACTTCAGGATCTATCGAAGTATCTTCTACCAACTCGTTCAATTTTGAAAGGAATTCGTCTTTGATGCGCAGCACTCTTCCTTTCTTTGGCGCTAATTGTTGTTGAAGGAAAACGGGGAGTTTCACCTTCCCAATGAAACACAATCCTTGAGAGTCTTTTTTATCTGCGTTTGGAAGTTGAAGTTCTGCTGCAATGACGCGCACTTCCGGCTTCGTTAATTCCCCAATTGGAAAGAGTGCTTTGCTTAGTTGTGCCTGATTCAACTGACACAAGAAATAGCTTTGATCTTTATTTCCGTCAGCTCCCGAAATCAAATGGTATTGCGTAACTCCGTCCAAGGTGGTTTCTGCCTTCCGCACATAATGTCCGGTGGCTACGAAATCTGCCTTGAGCTGTTCAGCTGCTTTCAAGAAAACATCGAATTTGATTTCTCTGTTGCACAAGACATCTGGATTTGGGGTTCTTCCCAACTCGTATTCACGGAACATGTATTCTACGATACGTTCGCGATATTCAACGCTAAGATCTAATACATGAAAGGGAATTCCCAAGTGTTCCGCAACGAGCATAGCATCGTTCGAATCAGTAATCCAAGGGCACTCGTTATTGATAACCACGGTCTCATCGTGCCAATTCCGCATAAAAACTGCAATTACCTCATAGCCTTGCTGCATAAGCAAGTGCGCGGTAACAGCAGAATCTACTCCGCCCGATAAACCAACCACTACCCTTTTCATGTTGCAAAATTAGGCTAGAGCAATTGAAATAGCTTCAATAAACAAAAAGAAAGAATTACATTTGACAGAAGCCTCGTGAGGCAACCCTCGGAATTAATCACGTCTTAACACAAATTATTGGTGTCAACAGAACGCTCCCAACAAGAACTGATTGACGGCTGCCTTAAAGGAGACAGCCGAAGCCAACATGCTATTTATAAAATGTATTACGGGAAGATGAAGGCCGTGTGTTTGCGTTACGCGAGTTCCACAGACGAAGCGAAAGACATGGTTCAAGACGGTTTCATTAAAGTTTTTTCCAGCTTGGAAAAATTTGAGGGAAACGGATCTTTGGAGGGTTGGATTAGACGGATTATGGTGAATCTTTCGATTGACCAATACCGAAAGAAGAAGCACCATGTAGATCTTGACTTAGAAAATTCGAAACACTTTGTTGAAGAAAGTGCAGATGAGGAAGACGAGCAAGAATCAGACATTTACGACTTTCAACCCCATCACATTGTGGAAGCCATGCAACTTTTGTCACCTGTATATCGTACAGTTTTCAACTTGTATGTCTTCGAAAACTTTTCTCACCAAGAAATTAGTGAGAAACTAGGCATTAGTTTAGGGACCTCAAAAAGTAACTACGCGAAGGCCAAGAAGAACATGAAAAAGATATTATTAAAAAATAAAATTAACGCGGCGAATGAGCAATAACCCGTTGGATAAATTCGAACAAGGAATACAAGACGCTTATAAAAATTATGAGTTGCCTTATAGTTCTTCTGAGTTCAGTCAGGTAAGTAGACGTCTATTACGCAAACGCTTGTTTAGCGGACTTGCTTTATGGGGAAGTATTGCGGCAGTTACAGCCGTTGTTGGTGTTTCTGCATATTTTGTGGTTACAAGCGAGAACAAAACAGTTGCCTCTGGAACCCCAAATGCGCCCGAAGTAACGAACACAGTTTCTACGCCCCATTCAAATGATGTTGAAAATCAGACTTCTTCAACTGGTCTTACAGAGATTATTTCTGAATTCAATCAAGACGTCATTCATTCAGCTTCCGGCACGAAAGAAAATTCAGCTTCTGAAGCTTCTAATAAAAAGGACAGTGCATCTGATTTGAATTCGAACACACTTGTAAGCGCAGAGAGCAACAGCGGAACTTATACAGACCCAAACGCTTTGACTGGAGCAGATCGTCTTGAAAACAGAAACAAATCGCTATTTATTGAACCAAGTGTGCGCACAGCTTGTGCTGGAGCTGAAGTGAATTTCACGGCTAAGAATAGTCCTAAGAATGGCAGTTACTTGTGGAACTTCGGCGACGGAAGTTTCTCGAACCAAGAAAACCCTATTCACATCTTTAAAAAATCGGGAACATTCGATGTGTCGTTATCTGTAACAAATCCGAACGATGGTCAAATTTCGACTATTGCCATGCGTGATTTGATTACGATAAATCCCAAGCCAGAAGCAGATTTTGAATGGACATACACGAATAGCCCTGTTGGAGAGCCAACTGCTAAATTTGTAAACACGAGTGTGAATGCGAATAGTTTCACTTGGAAATTTTCTGACAACAAAACTTCGAACGACGTTTCCCCAAGTGTGATTTACAATTCAAAAGGAAAACAACCCGTTATTCTTGAAGTTCAAAACTCATTCGGATGTAAAGACGAGCAAGTGAAAATTGTTCAGGTTAATGCTGACTTCAATTTGGGAGCTGTTTTAAAAATGAGTGAGCAAGAAATTGCCTTCATGCCTGACGCATTGAAAAAGGGCGGAAATAAATTCAAACTTTCTATTTACGACGGAGAAAACATTATCTTCGAATCTACTTCTAAAACGAAAGTTTGGAAGGGAGAAATGAAAGCTGAAAAAAAAGCCGCTGCAGGACAACATTTCCCTTGGATCGTATTAATCTATGGCGAAGATGGAAACGACGCGAGATATTACAGCGGAACACTTACAATTGTACCTTAACCAAAACCTCATATACCTAAAACTGAAGGGCCTTTTCGAAGGCCCTTTTGTTTATGATAAAACTTAGTGTTTCTGCGGCGAAAATTATTAAATTCGCGCAGCCTTATTTTATGACCGTTGCATGCAACCAATTGTTGCGCAAAGCAGTCTGTAAACTAAATCAATTTCAAGAATGAATAAATTCTTATTTCTACTGTTTTTCAACTTTTGCTCCCTCTTTGCTTATTCTCAGATTACGGCAATGTATACAGGCACTCTATCTGATTGTGGAGGCACAATTGCCGATGATGGTTTAGGCGGACCGTATTCCAATGCTAATTACACGCTAACTATTTGCCCTGATGTACCAGGCGATGTGATTCAGCTCGATTTTTCTGCATTCGCTTTGCAAACTTCTCCTGGCTCGAACAACAACGATTATCTAGCTATTTATGACGGCCCTAATACTTCGTCACCTTCTTTAGGGGATTATACTGGCAGCTCGTTGCAAGGTCTTCAAGTAACGGGAACCGTAAACAATCCCACTGGATGTCTAACTTTGGTATTCGCTGACAACGGCCCTGCTAACTCAACATCCCCTGGATTTGAAGCAGCTGTTTCATGTACAACCCCTTGCGCACCACCTACTCAAAATTCTGTTATTGCGAATCCATTGCCTGTTGGTCCTGAACAGTCAATTGCTATTTGCGTAGGTACTTCTGTTGAATTTAATGGAATTGGTTCATTTGCTGAACCGGGCTTTACTCTTGCTCAATATTTGTGGGATTTCGATGACGGCCCTGTTGACAATGTATCCGGACAAACCGCTTCACATGTTTTCAATGAGCCTGGCGAATATGTTGTTACATTAACTGTTGAAGACAATAACGGTTGTCAGAGTTTGAATTCGACACCGCTTCAAGTATTGGTTTCAACAACACCCACTTTTCCTGAATTGAATAACATTACTCAAAGCACATGTTTGGGTGAAACAGTTACATTAACGGGTTCTGCCCAAAGCACACAATGGACCGCTCTGCCTCCACAAGTTGTATCGGGTTCTACCTATCTCGCTGATGGCGCAGGATTCTCTTACTCCTCGACAATCAACTTCGACTTCTTCGAGCCCGGTGCATTACTCATGTCTTGCGCAGATTTATACGGCGTAATGGTAAACATGGAGCACAGTTACATGGGTGATTTAGGAATAAGTATTTCTTGTCCGAATGGAACATCTGTCGATTTAGTTACATGGGGAACCAATGGAGGTGGCGGAACATTTTTAGGTCAGCCCATCGATGAATTCCCAGAAACAACTGACCCTGGGATTGGATGGGATTATAACTGGGCTCCTAACGCGACCAATGGGACTTGGGGAGTGGCACAAGCGGCAGGATTGACAACTGAAGTTACAACACCTACAGCGGGATTTTCATTGAATCCAGGAACCTATGCAGCTCAAGAGAATTTATGTGATCTTGTAGGTTGTCCATTAAATGGCAGCTGGACCTTTACGATAACGGACAACCTAGGTGCGGATAACGGTTATATTTTTGAATGGGGCTTAAACCTGAATCCAGCGCTATTCCCAGGAATAACTACTTTCACCCCTTCGATTGGTGGGAATGCAGATTCTTCTTATTGGACAGGGCCAAACATTATTAATATCGATACCGATGCTGATATTGCCACTATATTCCCACCGGGTCCGGGTACATACGACTACACCTACCACGTTGTAAATAATTTCGGATGTTCTTTCGATTCTACCATTCAAATTACGTTTACTGAACCATTGACGATTACTGCAGGACCTGATTTCATTTATTCTTGTGGTGATCTAACTCTTCAAGGAAGTTTTGTTGGTGTTCCGCCACCCAGTTGTGTGAATGAAGGTGGGATTTTTAATTATTGTTACGACAATGGTGAAAATTTCACTTGGACCTTTTGTCCAGATGTACCAAGCGATGGCTTTAGCTTCATGACTTTTGATTTCATATCAGGGCAGATGGAAGGATTCTTCGAGACGTTCAATGTCTATGATGGACCCGATGCTACCTATCCGCAAATAGGCAACTGGACAACAGGAGATGCGACAGGACAATCTTGGGCAGCAACCAATCCTACCGGATGTCTTACTGTGACTTTTACCTCCGATGGATCTGTTTCTTGCGCAAGTGGGTCTTATCAACCTTGGAACTACGACATCGGCTGCACAAACGGAGGAGACGCATACACCTGGGAATGGACTCCTGCAGGTGAATTGGATAACCCTAATATTGCCCAGCCCACTATTAGTTCGCTCAATCAGCAAACAACGTTCACCTTGGTGGGCTACCCGATTGGTCATCCAGATTGTGCAAGCACTGACCAATGTGTTGTGAGTATTGATCCTGTTGGAGATCCTGGAATTGACAATTCAATAAACATTTGTTCAACTGACCCTGCATTCCCTATGCTTCCGCAACTTGGAGGAACGCCTGTTTCAACAGGTGTTTGGACCAATCCAAGCAATGCTCCTATTCCTTCCGGTATTTTCGATCCGTTGACCATGCCTTCTGGAAACTACACTTACACGGTGACGCTTGGATCATGTGCATTGTTCTCTACTTTAAACATTGCATTCGCAGGTCCTACGACTATGACCATTGCAAACGATACTGCAATTTGTTACATGGGAGATTTGAATTTGGATCAGTTGACGCAAGCCTCTGGACAAGCACCGTTTATTTACGAATGGACCTACAATGGTAATGTCGTTGCTAATACACCCGATGCGTTAATTAATCCTACCGTCAGCGGACAGGCTTGCTTAACCGTCGTTGATGATTGCGGATACACAATTACACAATGCTTCAACGTTGCTGTTGCTCCAGATGTAACCGTAACGTTTACTTCGCCAGAACCTTCGAAATGCTGGCCTGAATCACTAACATTAATAAACACTACAGACCCGAGTACGTACCAAAATATGTCTTGGGATATTAGTGACGGTCAGAGTTTCGTTAACCAACAGCAATTGGATTTAAACTTTATTGCTCCTGGAAGTTATGATGTTACACTTACCGTAGTCACAAATATTGGCTGCACGTACAGTACAACCACACCTAACTTCTTAACGTCATTTGACCCACCAGTTGCCGGATACATTGCTGATCCACAACCGACAGATGCGAATAACACCGTAATTAATTTTACAGATCAAACATTGGGTAATATTGTGACTTACGATTGGATATTCAATGTTGGCGCTCCACTTGGAAATTCATCTGCTCAAAATCCAACGTTCACCTTTCCGCAAGGCACAGGTGGTGAATATCCTATTCGATTATCGGTTACTGATATAAACGGATGTACCGATTTCGTTGAAGGAGAAATTATTATTCGAAACATCTTCCAGTATTATTTACCTAATTCCTTTACTCCGAACAACGACGGATTAAACGACGTAATTCTTATGGTTGGAAGTGACATAGATGAAAATCAATTTAAATTGGAAATTTTCAATCGTTGGGGGCAAATCGTGTTTAGCACAACAGACCCTCAAACATCTTGGACGGGTAATGCCTTCAATGGTGACTATTATTGTCCCGAAGGTGCATACAATTGGACCGGAATTGTTATTTCCAAAACAACTGGCGAGCGATATGAAATTCAAGGATACTTAAATTTGATTCGCTAACAGAAATCTTTTCTCAGCAATGCCCTCTAGGATTATCTTAGAGGGCATTTTTGTTTGAAGCAAGAAGAAACAAACTATGGCGGGGAATACAGTATTCGGATGGGTAATTAAAAAGCGACTTCACCAAATGGAGTTGTTCAAGCAATACCCCATTGAAGTGCAAGAAGAAATTCGTCAGAAACTTATCGATGAGGCGGCACTCACTGCGTTTGGTAAGGAGCATAAGTTCGAACACATTCACTCACTTGAAGACTTCCGTATGGCTATTCCACTTCGGACTTACGAAGAGCATTTTCCATATATAGAAAAAATGATTCAGGGTGAAGGAAATGTGCTTTGGCCGGGTAAAACTAAATGGTTTGCCAAGAGTTCTGGTACCACAAACAGCAGAAGTAAATTCATTCCGATTTCCAATGAAAATTTGGAAGAGGGACATTATAAAGGTGGAAAAGATTTACTTGCTATATTCTATCAGCTTCGAGCTAACGCCGATTTGTTTTCAGGAAAAACATTGATTGTTGGTGGAAGCACCAAGATGAGTGAAGAGGAAGAAAACACCATCGGAGATTTAAGCGGAATTATTATTTCGAATTTACCCTTTTGGGTGGAAATGAAACGCGTCCCGCAACGAGAGATTTCGCTGATGGATAATTGGGAAGAGAAACTCGATGCCATGGCGCTGAACACAATGAATGAAGACGTTCGCGTACTGTCAGGTGTGCCAAGTTGGACCCTGCTCCTACTTCGACGAATTTTAGAGTTGAAGAAAGCCAATCATATTCACGAGGTGTGGCCAAATCTTCAAATGTACATGCACGGTGGAATCAGCTTCGCGCCTTACCGCGAGCAGTTCAACGCTATTCTTCCCAATGGCACAACAGATTATTTCGAAACGTACAATGCCAGTGAAGGATTCTTCGGAATTCAAGATCAATTGAATTCAAATGAAATGCTGCTGATGCTGGATTATGGTGTGTACTACGAGTTCATTCCTTTGGAAGAATTAAACAATGCAAATCCACTTGCACTTAGTCTTGAAGAAGTAGAACTGAATCGCATTTACGCGCTTGTGATTACAACCAATACTGGCTTGTGGAGATATGTTATTGGCGACACTATTCGCTTCACCCACCTCTACCCGTTCCGTTTTCGCATTGTGGGAAGAACGAAGCAATTCATTAATCTAACCGGTGAAGAACTCATGGTTGAAAATGCCGAGAGTGCCTTGCGCAAGACCTGCACGCACATGAACATTCACGTGGTAGAATACACTGTTGCTCCTTTCCTTCCAAATGAAAATCAAACGGCTGCACACGAATGGTTTATTGAATTCGAGGACAACAATTTCGATTTTGAACGTTTCTGTTTTTTGTTAGATGAAAATTTGCGCGATGAAAATTCAGATTACGACGCCAAGCGAAACACAAATATGAATTTGGGATTTCCCATTGTTCATTTGGGGAAGAAAAATGTTTTTTATACTTGGTTGAAACAAAGGAATAAATTAGGTGGACAGCATAAAATACCTAGATTAGCTAACGATCGCTTGTGGTTGGAAGAATTAATTGAATTAAATAAATGAGAAAGCTCTTTGTCATTTTAATGTACCTATTTGCGCTTGTATTCGGCATACAAGCGCAAAATCAAGTGCAGTGTGATGCGCTTGGAAATACCTACGAAATTTATTCCGATCACATCACAAAACACAGCTCTAATTTCAACATAGATTACAGACTGAGTACCTTACAGTACGGAACATCTGCGCAATTAGACTTAACCAATCCGCTTGTACCCTTTCTGTTTTTCCAAGATCAAGGTTCACTCGTGTTTTTAGATAACACGCTCAATGTTCTCGAAAAGCCGGTGTTTTTAAATGAACAATTTCAAGGTCAGATTACCTGTGTTGCCGGATCGAAAGGCGATGCTTTATGGATGTACGATGCAAATTCGAGCACACTTATTCGAACGAATAGAAAATTTGAAGTGCTAAGCAAGTCTGCGAATCTTTCTTATCTAACCAAATCTACCCTTCAGCCCAGGCAGATTGTTGAGAGCGGTCAGCGTGTTTATTTAATTGATGCCGAAAGAGGGGTTCTATTGTTTTCTTTATTCGGAACATTCGAATCTCAAACATCCTATGCTACGCCTGACCCTGTTTACCAATGGAACAATTTCATTTATTTCAGAATGAAAAATGTGCTCTATGCTTGGGAGAACAAATCGTCTGCTCCGAGCATTTTAGGAAATCTAGATGACAAGCTATTAGACGAAGAAAACACCTGGATGATTTGTGACGGAACACCGTTCTATATTCAGCGGAAAACGGGCAGAAAACGAGAAATATCACTTCTTGAAAACTTAGAGAAATAAGGCTTCGGAAATCCACATTTTTTCTCTACTTTCGAAACTCATTATTACCTAAACGAATTATGCATATAGCTATTGCCGGAAACATCGGTTCAGGAAAAACTACGCTCACGACCTTAATCGCGAAGCACTACAAATACACCGCTCATTTTGAAGAAGTAGATAACAACCCCTACTTAAGTGATTTCTACAAAGACATGCAACGTTGGTCTTTCAATCTGCAAGTTTTTTTCTTGAGAAGTCGATTCAGACAATTGATTGATATTAAAAAGAAGTCGAAGAAAATTGTGCAAGACCGCACCATATACGAAGACGCATACATTTTCGCACCGAACTTGCACGCGATGGGTTTAATGACCACACGTGATTTCGAAAACTACTCTGATTTATTTGGAGTTATGGATGAGTTTATTACGCCTCCCGATTTGTTGATCTACTTGAGAGCGTCTGTCCCTTCATTGGTACAAAACATTCAGAAACGCGGACGTGATTACGAAGAAGCTATTCGCCTAGATTACTTGACGCGTTTGAACGAGCGTTACGAAGCTTGGGTGACCACCTATACCAAAGGAAAAATTTTAATCATTGATATTGACAACAATCGCTTCCATGAGAATCCTGAAGATTTAGGAACGATCATCAGTGGGATTGAAGCGCAATTAAACGGCTTGTTCTGATTTAGCGAACGAAGACCAACGTATTCTCATCGCTTAATTTTTCATTGAAGGAATAACCCTCTTCTTTGAATTGCTTGAGCGTTTCTATTGACTTAGCATTTGATTCAATAACGAATCGCGCCATGCTTCCTCTGGCCTGTTTCGAAAAAGTCGGGATACTTTTAAGATCACTCCCCTTCGTTTGAAAGAATTTAAAATGAAGAATTTTTCTATTGAAGGCATTTGTGTCAATGAGCTTAAAGTATTCATCCGACGCCAAGTTCAGTAGATAGCCTTTGGGCGAAATTTCATTTTCAAGATTTTTTGATACCATTTCACTCCAATAAGAATAAAGTGTTTTATCCTGCTTTGTTCTGTATGGCGTTCCCACCATTAACCGGTATGGAAGTACAGTGTCTGTGGGCTTCAGCACTCCATAAAAGCCGCTAAGTATACGAAGTGATTGTTGTGCCGTCTTCCAGTTTGAAGTTGTAAAAGACTTTGCGTCGAGCGACTTGAAGGCTTCACCGCTGAAAAGCATTGCCGAAGGAATTCCCTTCGGCAACTCTTTTTTATTCCATTTTTGAAACCGTTGCTGCGTATTCACAGCGAGCTCCTCGGTAATCTTCATTTTATGCTTCCATTCTTCTACCGAAACCCTTTTCAATTCAGAGCACAGCATTTCAGTTTCCTTAATAAATAAAGGCAATGTAGCATCTCCGTTAAACGCTTGAAACGTTTCATTCATGAGTTTTGAAGGAGACAGAATGGCAATAAAAAAAGAAGACATTAGAAGTTTGGTTTAAGCAGATATTGCGAATAAAACTTATCAATTTCTTCCACAGCTTCGTCAGCAGTATCTACCACAGAGAAGAGCATCATGTCTTCTTCGTTAATGTTATTTTCCGTTTCAAGTAAAACTTTTTGAATCCAATCTACCAAACCTTCCCAGAAAGATTTTCCAACTAAAATAATTGGGAAGCGACCAATCTTGTAGGTTTGAATAAGCGTTAAAGCTTCGAAGAATTCGTCAAGTGTTCCAAATCCACCGGGCATAACAACAAATCCCTGGCTGTACTTAACAAACATAACCTTCCGAACAAAGAAATAATCGAAGTTGATGCTTTTATCGTAATCGATATACGGGTTCGGATATTGTTCGAATGGAAGTTTTATATTTAGTCCAACGCTTGCCCCTTGCCCGTCTTTCGCTCCGATGTTACCGGCTTCCATAATACCCGGTCCGCCGCCTGTTATAACGCCGTATCCCTTTTGAGTAAGTTTGAAAGCTATTTCCTTAGCCGTTGAATAATATTTATTGTCTGGCTTTGTGCGAGCGGAACCGAAAATTGAAACACATGGGCCAATGGCTGCCATACGCTCATAGCCTTCTACAAATTCCGAGAGAATTTTAAATATACTCCAACTGTCATTCGACTTTAACTCATTCCAAGAGCGCGGAGTGAACTTCCGCCTAACACGATCATCTTTTTCCATTTACTATTTATTTAAAATTAACGTTCCACAACGAATTGAAATCCTACTCCATGAAGATTTCTGATTTGAATACGGCTGTCCTCTGCAAAAAATTTCCTGAGTTTTGCAATGTATACATCCATGGTGCGAGCTACGAAGTATGACTCTTCACCCCAAACCAAATTAGCGAGATTCTCACGTGTCATCACATTTCCTTTTCCTTCACAAAACGCTTTGAGCAGACTTGCTTCTTTGTTCGTTAAGTGCTGACGCATTCCACTTGGCCAGATGAGGTAATTGTTTACGTTATCGAAAGAATAACTACCAATGGAATAGAGCGCAGTAACTATTTTATCCTGTTCTTTCCCTGTTCTTCGTACAATATTCTGAATGCGTAAATTCAATTCTTGAATTACAAATGGCTTGGTTATGTAGTCGTCTGCGCCAATGGATAGTCCCTTCAACCGGTCTGATAATTGTTGTTTAGCGGTTAAAAAAACAAATGGCATTTCAGGAAAGAGTTTTTTAATGTCTTCAGCTAATGCGAAGCCACTTCTTACAGGCATCATTACATCGAGCAAACAGATATCGACCACTTCTTTCCCTAGCGCTAACAAACCTTCTCTTGCTGATCGGCAACGAATAACCTCATGACCCAAATCGGTCAATTGGTCTTGGATTACAAAACCCAAGTTCTCATCGTCTTCAACCAAAAGAATTTTACTCATTACTATTTGTTGCCAAGGGAATTTTTAATGTTACAGTAGTGCCTTTGCTGTCTTTACTTGTTACGAATATAAAAGAATTATGAGCATCCATCAACTGCTTTACGAGATATAAGCCTAAGCCAAAACCTTTGATGTGGTGCGTTTCCCCTAAAGGTACGCGAAAGAATCTGTGAAAAAGTTCTGCATGATAAATTTCTTCAATTCCAATACCGTTGTCTTCTACACTAATAATCAAATTACTATCAACCACGTGTCCATTAATAACAATACGCGGCTCTGAAATGTTATATTTCAAGGCGTTGTCAATAATGTTCGTTAAAATAAGTTCGAAAGATTTTTTATCGAAATTAATTTCTGAGTCTTTTGCATTCCAGATTAATTCTGACGTGCCACTATAGTTTTTAAACTGCAATGACATTCGATCTAAAATTGAAACAATATGTTCTTCCGGAGCGATTCTCTCTTTGTTTAAATGAACGCCTACATTTGACATTCGCGCAACCTCGAGAACACGATCCAATTCTTCCCGAAGTTTCTCACCTTCATTTCGAATAATGGAAATATATTGATCTCTTCGAAAGGGTTTGTTCTGAATGTTTTCTTCCACAAGGACCTCTGCGGCCATAAGTATTGTAGAAAGTGGCGTTTTAATTTCATGGGTTACATTATTCACGAACTCTTGCTGCATAAGTGTCATTCTTCTTTCGTTGTAAAACGTATTCAGAATTAC
>JBIKRF010000027.1:0-25742 GCA_044349305.1 Flavobacteriales bacterium | reverse complement strand
AATGGAGGCGCAATACGGAAACTCCACGGACAAGACAAAAACCAAAAACTCAAGAGTCCGTTTCTTAAATTTTCTTCCACCACTTGCTGAACCACTTCAGCACTTTCCATGTCAATGGCGAAGAACAATCCCTTTCTTCGAATTTCGATCACGCGATTATGGGCGGACAATTTTTCTTCAATGAACTGTCCGATTGTCTCGGCGTGATTCAACAATTCTTCGTTGTGAATTTGTTCGAGGAAGGCATGCGCTGCTGCGCAAGCAACCGGATGTCCAGCAAAGGTGCTGATGTGTCCGAGAAACGGATTGTGCGAAAGCTCGCGCATGTTCTCTCGCGAGGAAACGAGGCAACCGATAGGCATTCCTCCGCCTAACGCTTTTCCGAGCGTAATAGCGTGTGGAACCACGCCGAAGTGTTCGAACGCGAACACTTTCCCGGTGCGCCCCATGCCGCATTGAATTTCATCGAACACGAGCAGCGCACCCACTTCTTCGCATTTCTTCTTCAACGCATGCAAATACAGTTCATTCGGAATACGCACACCGGCGTCTCCTTGAATGGTTTCAAGAATAACACCCGCCGTTTTCTCTGTAATGAAATCGAGATCTTCCCAGTTGTTCAATCGAATGAAGTTCACACCTGGCATAAGCGGACGGAAGTTTTGCTTCTTCACTTCATTCGCACTAATGGCCATTGAGCCCGTTGTGCTGCCGTGATAAGACCCCACGAACGAAACAATTTCTTTTCTTCCGGTAACGCGTTTCACCAACTTAATGGCCGCTTCATTTGCTTCCGTACCGCTGTTCACAAAGTAGCAGCAGTTCAATTCAGAAGGAAGCAGTTCCAGCAAACTCTGCGCAGCATTGTCCTGCGCCTCTTGAATAAATTCACCATACACCATCGTGTGCAAGTGCTTATCTACCTGCGCATGTATGGCCTCGCGAATGCGCGCATTCCCGTGTCCCAGATTACTCACCCCAACACCACTCACAAAATCCATAATCCGTGAACCATCTTTCTTATACACATGCAACCCCTCCGCACGCTCCACCTCAATTCCCAACGGAAACGGCGTCGTCTGCGCTAACCCCTTCTCAAAAAAAATATTCGATTCGCTCATAAAATTTGACTTTGGGCGAAAGATATTTCGCCCCTAATTAACAATTAATACGGGCGAAATATCTTTCACCCAATCGTGCTTGCACATTCTTCCCCTTTCTTCCCCTCTCTTAACTTCTCTTCCCTTACGAACTTACTCAATAATGACTTCGTCAAGAAAGACCCACGGCTTCCCACCAACACCCAAATGCCATTCAGGAATTTTATCGAACGCCGGAACAGCAAGACACTTCACATACTTCACCGCACTCACATCGCCTTTGTAATTCTTATCGAAGGTAGCAGTGAACTCATGCATCTGCGGACCTTCAACGCGCTGCTGTGAAGTGTAGTCTTGTGAATACACTTCGTCGTATGACTTTCCATCTTTACTCACAAAGAACTTTACGTTAGAAGGAAACCAGATCCACGGACGAATATCTTGATAAGCAGAAAGCGAAATCTTTTTGATGTTGGTCGGATTTTTCAATTCAATCACACATTCCATTTTACCATTGTATCCTTGCCATACACCTGTTCTGAAATCTAACTTTCCACGAATGCCATCGATAAGTGCATCATTCCCACCGGCAGTGTATTGTGCGTCGTAATTGCCTACTTCCTTCATCACTAAATTTCCTGAACGCTTGTAGAAAGTGGCTTCAATCCATGGACTGTCAATTTCGTCACCGTTGCTCGCCATTCCTTTTACTTTCACCGTGGAGGTTTTGGTTACCTTGAATGGAGCGGTGTAGGTGAATTCTTTCGCCTTAGCATTTCCTTCTTCCGTGATCATGACTTGAAGTTTCGCATTCTTATTCAAACATGAAATGGAAATCATTTGCTCACCTACGAACGCGCGATTCGGCGCGGTGATGATAGGCGCCGGGACAATGTTTCTTAGATTGTAATTAATTGGAAATGGACTTGCGTAGCCTTGTCCTTGCGTGTTAAACTCCGGCATTGGATCGTAATCTTGCCACCAGCCGTTGTATTCACCCGGACATATCGGATAGGTATTCCAAGCACTCACAACGTACCACGCCGACATTTGTCCGCAGTCTTCGTTTCCGCAAAGTCCATCTGGAGTAGGAGAGTAGAGGGTCTTCATAATACTGTCTCGATACATGTGCAGCTTATCCCGATTCACATAAGCATACAAATAAGCCATGTGATGACTCGGTTCGTTGCCGTGCGCGTATTGTCCAATCAGTCCCGTAATATCAGCTTGCTCCCTTCCGGTTGTTTGAGTAGGTGCATTGAAGAGTTTATCCAACTCCGTTTCGAATTCCTTCTTTCCACCCATCAATTCCATCAACTCAGGAATGGCGTGCGGCGCGAAGAATCGGTATTGCCATGCATTCGCTTCGGTGTAATGAAAGTTCACTTGATACGGATCGAAAGGTGTTGCGAAGCCGCCATTCACACGAGCACGCATGAATTTCGTTTCCGGATCGAAAACGTTTTTCCAGTTCTGAGAACGAATGGCATATTGTTGCGCAACTGCTTTGTCCCCTATCATTTCAGCATAGCGTGAAATGCAGAAGTCGTCATACGCAAACTCCAATGTCTTACTCACGCTTTCGCTGAACTCATCGCCAGGAACATATCCATATTTCACGTATGCTTTCTTTTCATCTTGGGGACCATTGCTTGTCGCAATCATGGCTTCCAACATGTTCAATTCGTCTTCACGATTTTTGAAACGAATGCCTTGTTGATAGGCTTCAGCAACGACTGGTACACTGTGATATCCGATCATGCAATACGTTTCATTTCCTGCCAATTCCCAAACAGGTAATTCGCCGCGCTCCTTATGCATTTCAAGGAAGGTCTTCATCCATTCTTGCGTGCGTTTTGGTTCTAGTTTGCACATCATCGGATGGTAGGCGCGGAACGTATCCCAAAGGGAAAACACAGTGTAGCGCGTATATCCTTCTGCCGTATGAATTTTGTTGTCCATGCCTCTGTATCTTCCATCTACATCGCTCCAAACATTCGGAACGGTGTAACAGTGATACAAAGAAGTGCGGTAATTCTCAAGTCCTTGTCCGGTTGGAAATAAAATTGGAGCAGGTGCTTTCTCAAAAACTTTCTGCCATTCGTCTTCAACTTTTTGTTTGTTGTAATTGAAATCATTTCGAGGCATTTCTGCATACAAGTTCTTTTTCGCTCCTTTTTCATCAACACCAGAAATACCCACACGAATGGTCAATACATTTTTTTCGGTTGGAAGGAAAAGAAACTGAAACGCTTGAATCATTTCAAGTTCAATTTTAGTTTCCCCTTTCTCATTAACCGACTTGCTGCGTTGCATTAGTTGATCGTTCGCAACGAAAGGTTGAGAGAATACCGCGTAGAAATAAGTGTGTTGCTCTGTTGCCCAAGCCTCAGAAACACGGTATCCGCTAATCGCAGTATCTCCGTAAAAATGCAAGTCGTAATACAACAATTTATCGCGATGCATGAAGTCTAAAAACAACAAGCACGAATCGCCCGGTTGCATTTTATATTCATGCATTCCCGCATGGGTAGAGGCTGTCATGCGCGCATCAATACCATAGTCGCTTAAGCGAACACCGTAAAAACCTGGACTTCCAACTTCCATGTTGTGCGCAAATCGAGAGGCAATGGCATCGCGCCAAAGCGGTTTTTCCTTCGTGTGACCGTTTGTCGGCATGAGCAAGATGTCGCCGTAATCTGAAACACCTGTCCCTTGTAAATGTGTGTGTGTGAATCCGTATATAATGTTGTCGCTATAATGATAACCACCACAACCGTCCCAACCGTCGAGACGAGTATCCGGACTCAACTGCACCATTCCAAAAGGAGCAGTCGCTCCAGGAAAAGTATGACCATGTCCGCCAGTCCCCGTGAATACATTCACATTGAATTTTTTATTTACGCCATTGTTTACAAGAACATCTGGAACCTGAACCGAATGACTGTTCGGGTTATTCGAGATTGGAGCGACGTCATTTACCGGTATGTCTTCATTTGGCGGAATGCGCGCGATGACGCATGATCCAAGTGTTAGGCTGGAAAGAAAAAATGCTGAGAGGTAGAAATGTATTTTATTCATGGTGCGGTAGTGGGTGAAACGCAGACCGGACAATTCATTCGGTCGTGAACGCCAAAGTGAAGCACTTGCGGTTTGGCTATTTTTATTTGAGTGAGATAAATTTCCTTTTGTTCAGGAGTGAGCGCCAATTCAACATTCAAATCACGCTCTTCGCGGAGTTTTTTTACGAATTCAGATCGCATGTTCAAATCTTTCAAACGCTCTTCTTCATTTACAGAAGGTTCTTCCGCAACGATGCTCATGATTTTTTTCTGCTCTTCAATTAAACCGTGATAGTGAACGAAGATGGAAGGGATCAAAAGTTGTTGCTGTTCAGAAAGATTCAATTTCAATGCAATCGATTTTATGCGCGCTTGATCTTGAGCAGATAGCATGCTAATGTCTACAGAATCTCTTTGCATAGGTTGTGCCCATGAGAAAAGAGAAAGGAAACAGAACGAAAGCACACAGATAAATCGAATCATATTTCAAAAATAGGACAGAAGCAAAGATGTACTACATTTGCAATGCATTTGGTCAATGAAGAAGTTCATTGTGAAAAGGGAATCGCGTGAAAATCGCGAACTGTGCCCGCAGCTGTAAAGCTCTCATTCGAAAGAATGAAAACGATTGCCACTCAAAGCCACTGTGAAAACGGGAAGGCGTGCAACCGAGAGATAAGTCAGAAGACCTGCCAAGTGTATTAACCCCATCATCGCTCGGGGCCAAGCGAGAACAGGACTATGAATAAAAAACTTTGTGCTGTCTTATTGTTGTTCGTGCCTTTTGTTTTGCTTGCGCAAGACTCATTGCCGCATGTTTCAATCATGCCACTGGAAATTATCTCTGAGAGAAGCTTGAAGGCAGATGAGCTGCACGCCGTTGATTCCACTCTTTTGCAACGTTCGTCTTCCTTAGATATAGCCTCAACCCTGCAGCGCACGGGACTTGGTTTGGTGAACAGTTATGGAGCTCCCGGGTCAATAGCGTCTTTCCGATTAGGAGGAATGAGTTCCAACTATGTTACCGTTGAATTGAACGGGGCTGTCTTGAATTCGCCAACATTGGGCATGGCCGACCTTTCTCTCATCCCTTCCTTTTTCATTCAGTCAGCATCGCTTGGAGAGCGCAACTTCAGCGGCTTTCAGCGAAACGTTGGATTAGCGGCAACGCTTCGTTTAGAGTCGAGTGTTGCCACGAAAAACGAAGTCTCCTTTGAAAGCACGGTGACTTCATTACAGAATATTTTTTACGGAATGTCTGTTGCAAGAAAGCGAGATCAATGGAAGTGGAGTATTCGCGCGTTTCAATCGAGAAATGAGAATCGGTTCAGCTACACGGATATTCAGCAATGGGAAAAGCCCGTAGTTTTTCAAACCAACAACAACAATATTTCGCAGGGAGTTCAAAGCAATCTTGTTTTTACTGGAAAGCAAAGAACGTTCTACTTCAATACAATGGCAGTTAATCGATACGCCTTGCTTCCCTCGGTTATGGGCGGAATAGCCAGTTTGAATGCAAATCAAAGAGACGATCTATTTCAATCGGCGTTTTATTGTGAAGGAAAACGCAAGGATGTTTTTTCGTTCATGCATTTTCAATCTAAACAAGGAGTTTCGGTTATTCTTTCAAATCAAGAATATTCAAGCAGTGTAGTTTCAAGTCAAATTCAAACGAACCAATTCAATGCATTTATAAACGGATCATTGCAATTACGAAGAGCTCTTTTACAGATAAATCCATCTGCGAGTATTACTTCGCTTCAATACCACGACTGGAGTCAGCAAATTGAATGGAAGGGAGGTTCCCTTTGGGCTTCATACATTCAGGATTTAGCAAAAGGAAAATTGAGAATGGTTTCTTGGGTGAAGCCCGAATGGCGCTCAGATCGAAAGCCAATTGTAAGTGGGGAAGTGGGACTGGAACTTCCTTATAAAATGAAAAATGTGAGTTCTCAGTTTTCAGTTACGGGAAGTGTGAAATCACGCATGCCTTCAGCCAATGATTTGTATTGGGCTGTAGGGGGAAATTTGGATTTACTTTCGGAAAGAGCAGGGTGGATACAAATGAAATGGGACAATGAGTGGTCATTGAAGAACGATAGAGCCTTACATTTTCAAGTGAATGCTAAGACAGGCGAAGTAGCGAATTGGATTCAGTGGTTGCCCATGACAGGAGGCATATGGGTTGCGAGCAATTTCAAGTCCGTTTCTATGAAGCAAGTAGAGAGTGTAATTTCATGGAAGTCAAAATTGTTTCAAGGAGATTTGAATGTGTCAAATCGAACGGAATTCACAAGCACTACAGCAGAGAATATTGGAATGCCAGGTGTTTTCAATATGGTTTATACACCGAGCGTGCGATTTACTAATTCCGTTCAATATGTGCAAAAAGAATGGTCAGTCTTGCTTTCAAATTCATTCGTTTCAAAACGATTTACCGACGAAGGGAACTTCGATTACTACGCCCTCCCAAGTTTCAATTTGTTAAACGCTAGTCTGAATAAGGATTGGCAATTCAACAAAAATCAAATCGTTCTTCAATTCGAAATTCAAAATATAACCAATACTCAATACCAATGGATACGAGGATATGCGTTGCCTGGTAGAGTCTACTCAATCGGAATTAAATTTTTTATTCACTAAAACAAAATAACCATGAAATTCAAATTTTTATCTGCCTTACTTTTCTCAATGGTTCTCGTTTCTTGCGACAGGTGCAAGACAGAAGAGGATGAACCTGTTTCGGATTATTCTAACGGAGCATACATTGTGAACGAAGGTTCTTTTGGTAACCTGAATGGGAGTATTACTTGGACCTTAAATGGAATGATTGTTTCAAATCCGTTTGCTGAAGTGAATGGCACCGCATTGGGCGATGTTATTTCAGATTTCGATGTGGTGAATGGTAAGTTCTGTGCGGTGTCGAATTCAACGGCGAAAGTTATCGTAATGAATGCAACAACGTTTAAAGTGGAAGCAGAGATTACAGGATTCGCTTACCCAAGATCTTTTCAAAATGTTGGAAATGGAATGGCTGCGGTAACCGACGGTTCTTTTGATGGCAATGTTATGTGGGTTGATTTAACAACCAATACCATCACTTCGTCGACCCCAGTTGGACTTGGCCCTGAAGGTATGTGTGTCATTGGTGATAGACTTTATGTGTGCAATAGCGGTGGTTGGGGCATAGACAATCGCGTTACCGTTATTGATATTCCTTCGCAATCTGTGATAGAACATATTAACGTGGCTGATCGTCCGGTCGAGATTCAAGCCGATGCGACGGGAAACTTATGGGTGTTGTGCAGCGGAGAGACCCAATACGATGCAAATTGGACCCAGATCATTGGTCATACGCAGGCCGTGCTAGCTAAAATTAATACAGCGGATAATTCAGTTTTATCTTTTCAAGTTGGTGTGTTGGGTGATCACCCACTTCACATGGCAAAAGACGAAATCAATCAGAAAATTTACATTTCAAATAGCACACTGCTTGCTTTCAATATGCAGACGAATGCGTTCTCAGATTTTTTAACAATGGCTACAAATGGAGTTTCTGTAAACCCGGCAACTTTAGAAGTTTGGGTGTGTGGAGAAACAAATTACGCGTCACCTTCAACAGTGAAAGTATTTAGCTCAGCTGGAACTTATGTAAGAGAACTTACAGCCGGTATTGCCGCTTGGAAAGTTGAGTTTAATTAAGACAGAATTTTCTGCCAACAAAAAGGCCGCTTGAAAAAGCGGCCTTTTTTATTGTCTAAAAAACAGATTATTTCTGTTCAACAAATTTACCGTTTTGTTTTACCAAGTGAATGTGGGCTGGTGTGGCAGTAAGGTTTACTGTGTTATTTGATTGGCAAACAACTAAACCACCTGTTGTTGTGCGCACGCTGTAAGAAATTCCAATTAGATTTCTACTTGCATCAAACTGAGGGGTGTATTGAAAATCTAACCCTTGTGCTATCATGTCTGAACGCAATTGGAACAGTTGCTCACGTGTTGTAGTTGTTGAAAGTGTTAAGTTCACTTCATTGCTTGAAACAATGTTTTGAGCGAAAGCAGATGATCCAAATGCAATAGCCGCAAGAACTAAAAGAGAACGAAGAGTTTTCATAGTGTTAAATCTTTACACAATTATACAAATAGTTTTTATTTATTGGTGGGCAAAATGAAAAATAATCTATTCAATTTATGAACTATTTTCGCTGCCCAATATAAAACACGCGAAAAGTGAGCCAAAAATTATCTTCTTCTGAATTACGCATTCAGCTTATGTCTTCTGACGAATCTATAGCATTGAATGCAATAGAGCAATTGAAGTCAAGCGGTAAGGCCAATGCAATTGCTCCTTTACTTGAAGCTTTAGTTTCTTCTGAATATGTTTCGGTTAAAAGAGAAGCTCGCGAAATGCTCTCAGCTATGCGAGTTAAAAACGCAGAGGAAGAATTGGTTCAGGCACTGTTCGATTCGAAGTATAAATTGATTCAAGTGGATATTCTCCTGTTTTTGTGGAGTAACGGATTTTCAGCAGCGGGACAGTTACATACCTTAGTTGAAGTGTCCGTAAACAATGGTCTTCAGGGTATGTTGGAATTGCTTAGTATTTTAGAAGTAGAGGAGGGTGTGTATTCTGAAGAAGAACAATTAGGAGCCATGAGTATTCTAAGAAGTACTTCACAAGACAACTTCTCAAGAGAAGAAAAAATTATTTTCAACGATATTATTCGCGCAGTTGATACGCTAATTATAAGTGAATAACAATTAAGATGGAGGAACGCAGCAGAGCCTAGTTATCTCATTAAGGTAATTGTTCCTTTGTATTCTAGTGCTTCTCCATTGAATCCTTTGATATTCGCTACGAAATTGTAAACTCCGTTCGGGCAATATGTTTCATTGCTTCCACGGCGGTCGCCTGTCCATGCGTCTGTAACATCTGTCGAGTAATAAACCTCTTCACCCCAACGGCTGAAAATTCTTATTTTGAAATCCATTACACTGCTCGCTTCGATCATAAACGCATCGTTCAATCCGTCATTGTTCGGTGTGAATGAGTTTGGAATATACAACAACGGCGGGAAGGTTATAGTGTAACTGTTGCTGGCGGTGCAGCCAATTGAATTCGTTACATTAAGGTAAATCGTAGTCTCTCCGAAACCATCGAACGTGTAATTGACAGCAGGATTAGTTATTGCTTCTCCACCTGGGAACAACCATTCGTAAGCGCAATTGATACATGGAGGAGTGTCAATGTAATTAAAGTCATAGGTGTACCCCGATAAATTTTCTGCAGTGAATTGCGCATCAACAGGAATCACATCAACGAAAATATCTTCAGAGATAGACTGACCACACAAATCACTGGCGGTTACGGTGAATGTAGTTGAAGAGGTTAGATCCGGATATGTGGCAATATTTCCATTGCTGTTGTTTGTCCAAGTATATGTAAAACCACCACCGCCTCCTGAAGCCTGTGCGCTTAAAGTTGCAGTCCCTAAGACACAAACAGCTGTGTCAGCTGATGCTGTTAGATTCAAAGGTGGGTTAGGTATGAAAATCATTAATGTGTCTGAATCCGATTGATTACAAGCGTCTGTAATTATCGCGATAATCTGTTCGTCAACCGGTGTAACTATCGAGTAAGTAGTTCCATTTTCAACTACCGAATTGTCAACAACCCAGTCGAAGCTGTTGCCTCCCGAACCACCCGAAATGATTGGATTAATTAAATTGTTATCAGTACAGCCCGATGTTATGTCGTTTCCGAGGTCAATAAATACCGGGAGATTTGTAATTGTTATAGGAACAGAAGCATTTGCTGTAGATCCGCAACCATCAGTTACAGTTACTCCAACCGTTGAGCTAACTCCTGGAGTTAAGGTGTAGTTTACTGATGTAGCCGTCGGAATGCCGTTATTCGTCCAAGCATAGGACATCGTTCCGCCACCCCCAGTTACGATTGGTTGAATGGTGAAGGGTGTAATGCAGTTTCCAGCTAAAGATAAAGGAAGCGTAACCGCTAGTGGCGGTGCTTCAACAGTTATGATAATATCTTCTGATGCGGATTGTCCGCAACCATCGCTAACTTCAACCGTCACTGTGGCCTGAGAAACAATACCCGTATTGTCGTAAATGTTGTCAAATTCATCCCATTCAAAAATATTATTGGTGAGCCAACCGTAGGAATAAAAACCATCTCCTCCAGTTACACTCGCGGGAATAGTGAAAAATGAGAGACATGGAGCGTTAACCGTATCAGGTACGGTAATGATCAGTGGAGGAATGTTTAAAGTAACTTGAATTTGGTCAGTTGCAACAAGCCCACATCCATCGGTAACCTCAACATTTACAGTTCCCGGTCCATTCCATGAACCAAAGAAAAGGGAATTGCCCCAACCAAATAGATTCGCTCCGTTTTCGTCGGTCCACATGTAGGTGTATGCGCCATCTCCACCTGTTGTTGTTGCAGTAATATTTACACTCTCGTTACACCCTAGGGTTAAATCTCCATTGTCAATATTGGTAACCAATTGCGGAAAGACCAGAATGTTTACAGGGAAGTTAGCGCTTCCGCCGGGCCAGCCACAGGTATCTGTTACTGTTAAAAAATATGTTGTAGAATTGACAGGGGAGACGTCGATTGATGCTGTGGTTTCGCTTGTGCTCCAAGTGTATTCGTAGTTTCCATAACCTCCAGTTATAGTGGGTTCTAGGGTTGCAGTAACTCCCTGACATAAATCTTGGGAATATCCCGTGACAATTATTGGGTCAGGAACGTCGGCTACAAAAAAGTCGAAATTGCTTATTAGACCAGAACCATTGCACGCCGCTAAATTCAAAATGTCCATATGAACAGTTTCTATTCCTTCAGTGAGTCCATCTGAAAATGCATCAATTACAAAAGAAACTGACGCAACTCCCGGAGGAAAAAAAACAGTATCAGGCATTGCTGTGAAATCAACCCCATTAACTGCAGTGCCGGTCCAAGTAATAACACATAAGTCTTGGATAGATAGGTCACTTATTTCCGGACGTGTGAAGGTTAATGTTGCTTCACCACAATTCTCAAACAGAGTTTCAGCATTCGGACCACCCGCGTTTAAGGAAAGGTTGACATCTACAACGGCATTACTTGAGAAAGATCCTTCTTCTAAGATAACTGCTGATTCTAAAGCCGTATCACTTCCATCAGCAATAGCCAATTTGATGTGATAAGTTTCACCACATTGAACCAAAGACCAAGCTTCCAATGTTACCGTGTATCCGTTCAAGTAGATCCCAACGTTAGGTTGATTGTCAATGTAGTAAGAACTATTCAATACGTTATTTACAGAACTAATGGTAATTGGCAGTGGGGGAGTTGTGTTCGGCAATTGAGCAATGTTTACTGCTCCACCAGGGAATCCAGCTGGCGCGGCATATGGACCGGTAAGTCCAGGGCCAGAAAGTAAGAATGCGAAGATGTCGTTGTAAGATGAATTCACCCAAGTTAAATATTCATCACTTCCGAAAATGTAATTGAATCTGAGTGTGTCCCCGGTGGGCACAAAGTCAAACTCAAGAATCGCAACGTCGTTCACACTTCCAACCGAAAAGGACTGTCCGATTAATGGGGGAACTGAGTTCGCAATCGAGAGTAAATCAGCATCTCCTGCGACTTGGCAGCCCGATAAAAAAACTCCTGAATTTGGATCTACAATCGAAGCTACGGGTTCAGTTGAAAGGGCAATTCCTCCATCAATGGTAAATCCAATTGAATTTCCACCTGTGATGTATCCGATTTGTTCGGGACACCCCGTGTAGGTAATGTTAGATGCAGCTACGCCACTCCCCAATAATACGTCTTGAACATATTGCTGAATGGTTAATGTTTGAAGCTGAAGTTGAGCGCTGGCAACACTTGCCGAGCACAACAGAGGGAATAGAAAAAATAACTTTTTAGTCATGATAAGGTTTTGACATCTTGAAGACTACGAATTTATACAATTGGTTGCCGCGGATTTCTTTTTTTTATCCACCTATATTTGTGACATGCTTCATGATGTTCTTGGCTCTGCAATCGAATCTTTTTTCCTCAAGGGGGATAACACCCCAATTCGCGTGTTTATTAACAAACATGAGGAGCCCGAAATGCATCCCGATGTGTTTTTTAGGCCGTTTAAGAACATGTTGAAATATGAGAAAATTTCAATGAAGGAATGTTCAGGTAAAATTCTCGATTTAGGCTGTGGAGCAGGTTGCCATTCCTTGTACCTTCGAGGAAAAGGACTCGATGTCACGGCGGTAGAGATTTCAAAAAAGAGTGCTAAGGTTGCAAAGTCTAGGGGAGTGTTGAAGGTAATCAACGACGATTGGAGAAATTTGAATTTGAAGAATTTCGATACGGTCTTGGTCCTGATGAACGGAATGGGGTTAGCCCAATCTCCATCGGACTTAAAAGTCATGTTCAGAAAGCTGAAGAGTTTTTTAAGCAAAACCGGCGCTATTCTCATAGACAGCACAGACGTTACTTACGCGAAGGCCGATTGGCCTATGCTCGATTCAGAATATTTTGGCAAAGTTCAATTCGAACTGAAATACAAAGGGAAAACACAATGTTTTCCCTGGTTATTTGTCGACTTTGAAACAGCTGTTCAAGTTGCGAAGTCTGTAAAATTAAGCGTTGAAGTCTTGGAAAGAAACCGAAACGGTCATTTCCTACTTCGATTAAGCAAAATGAGCTAAATCCTCGCTCAGTTTTTTTCTTGCGTGGAAAATTCTAGACTTTACTGTTCCCATTGGAATGCCCATTGAATCTGCTATCTCGTCGTAGTGGTAACCATCTACAAACAATTGGAACGGCGTTCTGAATTCGTAAGGAAGTTGCGTAATTGCCTTATTAATGTCTTTTTCGTTGATTCTTGATGAAACGGTATCCTCAGATATCTTACCATAGTTCAAATAGAACTGATTGTCGGTCGAATCATTAATAGTCTTCTGAAGTTTCTTGCGCTTATAGTTATTGATGAAGATATTACGCATGATGGTGAATAACCATCCTTTGAAGTTGGTTCCGTCTTGGAAGTTATCTTTATAGCGAATGGCCTTCAACAAAGTGTCCTGAAGTAGATCTTCAGCGTCCTCTGAGTTTTTAGTGAAATTATATGCAAAGCTCTTTAACGATCCAGAATGATTACCGATGAGGTAGTTGAATTCGAGTGTGCTCATTTTTTTATTTTGTTTAATATTCTGAGGCAAATATTAAACAGAACTGAGCTCGTTCCAAATTTTTGTTTAATTATTTTTGTTAATTATTAAACAAAATTACCAACGGGTTGAATTTTAGTTCTTTAGCCCTTCAAGTAAATCGTCGATTCCTCCGTAAAGGGTAATGTAAAGCGTGTCCGGAGACTTGATTCCCTTCAAATTATATCCAGTGAAATGGAAATGACAGTCCGTATCCATAAACATTCTGGTGAGCCTTTTTAAATAGTCCGGAACCATAACTGTTGAAGGATGTGTGGTGAATATTGAAACAAAATCAACATCGCCTAAGCGTTGAGCCACTTGTTTCAAATCTTCAGCAGGAACAGATTGACTTAAAAGAATGCTGCGAAGGCCTCGTAATTTCAAAATGTAATGAAGCATTAATAATGAAAGCTCATGAATTTCAAGGTCTGGAAGGAAAAGAACAACCGGACGCTTGTTCTGCTCCAATGGAACTTTCACCGATTCTATATGAAAGAGTAACTTCTGACGAATAAGCGCGCTAATGAAGTGTTCTTGCGCCGGACAAATTGAATCCGATTGCCAAAGCAATCCAATTTGCATAAGGAACGGCATGATCATTACACGGAAGGTCTTCTCCAAGCCGTGCTCGGCAACGTGAGGGTCAAGGACATTTGAAAACAACTCTTCGTCGTAATTCAACATTGAAATCTTGAGCATGTGCAAGAAATGCTCTTCCGTGTTGTTTCCGTGAGCGTGCTTGTTAATGATTTCGCGAATCTGGTCGTCTGAAAGTTTAGCGATGTTCGAAATCTTATAGCCAAGGCTATTCAATAAGCTTATATTCAACAAAGACTTTAGATCCTTGTCGTTGTATTTACGAATGTTAGTGTCAGTGCGGTCTGGAGAGAGAATTCCATAGCGTTGCTCCCATATGCGAATGGTATGTGCTTTAATTCCCGAGAAATTCTCCAGGTCCTTAATGGTGAACTCTTGAGGGCGCATAGTTGTAGGTTTTGAAGATGAAACACTACCTTTTCCAAAAGGTTCATTTTTCAATAAAACTTTTACCTTTCTTTATTTTTTTATTCCCCGCTGGGCTTTCCCCTTTCAATTAATTGGTAGTCCCTTCATTTTTCAATAACTTCGAAGCCAAACCTTAATCATGATACGAATTGCGCAAATAGGCTACGGATATTGGGGACCAAACCTGCTTCGTAACTTCATGTCGCTTGGAAATGCAAAAGTAGAAATTCTGGTCGATTCGCAATTGAACCGACTGGAACAAGCGACAAGCCTATTTCCAACTTTGAAGACCTCAACTTCGGCAGATGATGCTTTCAAAAGCACAGCGGTAGACGCTGTGGTCATAGCGACTCCCGTTTTTACGCATTTCGAATTAGCGAAACGAGCGCTGCTAGCAGGAAAACACGTGCTTCTCGAAAAACCCATGACCGCCACCGTTGCGCAAGCAAAGGAATTGATTGATCTGGCTGCTCAAAAAGGAAAACTGCTCATGGTCGACCACACCTTCCTTTACACAGGAGCGGTTGAGAAAATGAAAGCACTGAAGGAAGAAGGGGCATTAGGTGATTTGAAATATTTCGATTCAACGCGAATCAATCTCGGACTCATTCAGCAAGATGTGAATGTGCTTTGGGATCTTGCCCCGCACGATATTTCTGTGTTAGACTATTTGTCAGACGAACTTCCTGTTAGTGTGAACGCAACAGGCGTAAGCCACATTCACAATGGAATAGAAAACGTGGCTTACCTCACCGTGAATTATCAGAATAATTTCATAGCCCACTTCAATTGTTCTTGGTCTTCACCAGTGAAAATTAGATTAATGTTACTGGGGGGAAGTGAGAAGATGGTCGTGTTCAACGACATGGAACCTACCGAAAAAATCAAGGTTTACGATACTGCTCACAGCGTAAGTACCCTTGAAGAAAAACAGAAAGTCATGATCGACTATCGCGTTGGAGACGTCTATGTTCCGAAAATTGAATTGGCCGAACCTCTCAAAAAATTGGCGCAAGACTTTGTCTCTTCCATCGAAAACAATTCCGAACCTCGCGCTTCAGCATTGGGCGGATTAAACACCATTCGAATTTTAGAAGCAGCACAGCACAGCATTAAGCAAAACGGAAAAGAAGTTAAAATTGAAATTTAAGTTGAAAGAGAAACTTCAACATATCATTCAAGACTTAAACATTCAATTGCAAAATGAATGTGTGCTTACCGAAGCTGCTTCCGGAGCCTATGCCTGCACGCCAATACTGGCAGCGCTTGCAGGGGCAGACGTTCACGCGTTCGCACGCGATTCGAAATATGGATCTGCAAGCGATTGCATAAAAGAAGTGCAGGCATTAGCCGAACAATGCGGAGTTTCAAATCGCATTCACTTCCACCTAGAAAAAAATGAAATGCCATGGGAAGGAGCTACTGTTATCACAAATAGTGGTGCCCTTCGTCCGTTGGATAGCGCAATACTTCAACGTGTTTCTTCTTCATGTCGAATTCCTCTCATGTTTGAAGCATGGGAATTTCGCTCGCAAGATCTCGATTTAGATTTTTGCAAGTCGAAGGGAATTCAAGTCGCAGGAACAAACGAAAGACATCCGCAAGTAGATGTGTTCGGATACCTCGGAGATATGGTTGTTCGACTCATTCAAGATGCGAAGCAAACCCCTTATCGAAATAAATTCATCGTTGTTTCGAACAACGACTTCACGCCCTACCTCTGCAAACCTCTGGTAAGCATGTCGGAAGCAGTGGGCGTGTATTGTCCGTTGGAATACAAAAGTGAAATTGAAAATTTAGGCGCAACTTATCTCGGCGATTGGAACGTTGCAGAAATTCCAAATGAATGGAAATCGGCTTCAGCCGTGATTTACACGGGTTCTCCTTTTTCTGAAAATCTTTGGGGAACTTTTCCTTTGTTGAATTTCAATATATGGAAAACGTTAAGTTCCCCACTTCTCCTGCGCTTCGCAGGTGACGTTCGCGAAGCCGATTTATTTCAACATGAAATAAATTTCCATCCGGAAAATGTGCCAGCCGGACACATGGGCATTCTTCCTTCCGCCATAGGCTGGGATCCCATCATTCGCCTTCAAGCCGGAAGCTTGAAAGTGGCAGAGCTCATGAAAACGAATGAAGCACCTTACAATAATTTCGAACTTGCTCAATACCTGTAGATCATGACCGAAGAGAACAAGATCGAAAAACTCTCCGATTTGGATTTCAATAAATTCAAAACATTGGCGAACGATGAAAGTCTTTCGCGCTATGAGAAAATCGGATTCTTCAATCACTTTCGTGAAGGAAAAGAAGCGCAGATTTGGGAAGATATTCTTTCGAAAGTTTCAACGCTTTCCTTGGAAAATGCACGTGTCCTAGACATTGGTCCAGGGTGCAGCGACTTGCCTTTTATGCTTTTGAAAAATGCTGAAGCAAAAAAACAAAACGTGGTGCTCATCGATTCGCAAGAAATGTTGAATCAGCTTCCCGATTTTTCATTTTGCGAAAAGTTTTCGGCCATGTTTCCCAACGAAACAAAACAATGGTCGAAGGAAAACAAGAACGCTTTTCATGCCATCATCTGCTACAGCGTTTTGCATTACATCGCCGCAGAGTCAAGCGTTGAATTGTTTGTTGAAGCAGTATGCGATTTGCTTGCCCCAGGCGGAATGGCGCTCATTGGCGATATTCCGAATGTGTCGAAACGAAACCGTTTCTTCAGTTCGGAAGAAGGCATTCAATTCCATCAAAACAATCACGGCCCGAACTCATTTCCAGAAATCAATTGGAATGAAAAAAAGCCAGGTGAGTTCAACGACGAAGATGTTTTTTCAATTTTGAAAATGGCCAGGGAGAATGGTGTCGAGGCCTTCGTGCTTCCGCAAAGTAATGCCTTGCCCATGGCGAATAGAAGAGAGGATATCTTATTTGTAAAACACAAATAGCATGAAGAACAAACTAATCATTTTTGGAAATACAGAGTTCGCGGAAATCGCCTACGAATACTTTACGCACGACAGCGATTACGAAGTTGTAGCGTTCTGCGTGCATCGCGAATACATCAACAAGGAAGATATTTTCGGATTGCCTTTGGTGGCTTTTGAAGACATTGCTCAATTGTATGCCCCTTCAGAACACGCGTTCTTCGGGGCTTGTGTGTACACTAAACTGAACAGGCTTCGTACACAAGTATATCTCGAGGCGAAAGCACTCGGATATGAAATCGCTTCCTACGTCAGCTCTTATGCTTTCGTTTGGAGAAACGTAAAATTGGGTGAGCACGTTTTCATTTTTGAAGACAATACCCTTCAACCTTTTACGGAAATTGGAAACAACGTCGTGTTGTGGAGCGGCAATCATATTGGTCACCATTCAAAAGTTGATGACAATTGCTTCATTTCTTCGCACGTGGTTATAAGCGGAGGAGTTACCGTTGGAAAGAATTGTTTCCTCGGCGTGAACAGCACAGTAAACAACGCCGTTAGCATTGGCGACGATTGCCTTCTTTCATCCGGAGCATTGGTAGTGAAGAACATTCCCGAAGATTCAATTGTAAAAGGAAAAGATATCTCGCCCGTTTCATGTCGCGCATACCATAAACTTACTCCGCGATGAAGTGGAAGCGCATCGGTAGAATTGTCGAAGCCAATCCGATTTTGGAATGGTCGCAGCAATACGCTGCTATTCCTACCGTGCGTGTTTTAAATGAAGATGTTCTTCGTGTCTATTACTATTCCATGGATGAAGACTTCAACGGAAGAATCAGTTATGTAGATGTTTCAGCACACAATCCTTCTGAAATTATTTTTCGAAGTGAAGACGTGCTGCTCGATATTGGAACCGAAGGTTCATTCGACGACGGTGGCGTTTGTCCGTTGCAATTCCTTCAACATGAAAATGAAAATTGGTTGTACTACTTAGGAGTGCAACGCACAACAGATGTGCCGTATAGATATTTTTCCGGCGTAGCGAAAGAGCAAGCAGATGGCTCGTTTCAGCGCTTTCAAGTCAATCCGGTTTTACTTCCAACAGAATCAGAACCCGATATTCGAAGTGCAGTTTCTATTCTTCAAGAAGGAGAAAAAATGCGCATGTGGTATGTCGGTGCATTCTCATGGATAGCGGTAAACGGAAAGGAAGTGCCAACGTATCGCATTCATCATGCGGTTTCAACAGACGGATTAAATTGGGAAGTTGATCAACACGATTGCATTCAATTTCAAAACGAAGATGAGTTCGGTTTTGGAAGACCATGGGTGATGAAAAAGAAAAACGGATTTGAAATGTTTTACAGTGTTCGAACGAAATCTTTAGGATACCGATTGGGATACGCCACCTCTGAAGACGGCTATTCATGGGTAAGGCAGGACAATGAGTTGAATTTTTCAGTTGGAAGCGAATCGTGGGAAAACGAATCGGTTTGCTATCCTTGTGTGGTCGATGTAAATGGAAAACGATTTCTGTTTTACAACGGAAATCAAAATGGAAAAACAGGTTTTGGCGTTGCCGTATTGGAGGATAATCAATGAAAATAATTCGATACACAGAAGACCATCGCAAGCAATGGGAGGAATTTGTTTCCAACAGTAAAAATGGAACCTTTCATCTCACGCGGAATTTTATCGATTATCACGGAGCGAAGTTCAACGATCATTCGTTGCTGGCTTTCGATGAGGAAGAATTGGTGGGTGTGTTGTCTATGAATGAAAGTGGAAGAGAAGCCTTCGCGCACCAAGGGTTAACATACGGGGGATGGGTGCTTTCGCACAACATTCGGCTCGATGAATTTCATAAACTGTTTGTAGCTTTTCTTCAATATCTGGAAGGAAAAGGAATAGAGCAGTTGCATTATAAAACCATTCCGTTCATGTACCATCAGGTGCCCGCTCAGGAAGACGTCCACATGCTTTTTCTCGCTGGTGCGAAATGCACAGGGCAACACGTGAATCCGGTTATCATTCCATCTAACGTTCCGAAGTTTCAAGAACGCAGAGTGCGCGGAATGAAGAAAGCGGTGAAGGAAGGAATAGCCATTCGCGTATCGGAAGACTTCGATTCGTATTACACCATAGTGGAAGATTTGCTTGCCGCTTATTCTTCAACACCGGCGCATTCTAGAAGTGAGATACTTGATTTGCAAAAAAGATTTCCAAATGAAATTGAACTGCACGCTGCCTTCAATGGAGAAGAAATATGTGCGGGTATTTTGTGCTTCAATACCCCCAATTGTGTGCGGTTTCAATACATCGCCTCTACCTTGGAAGGGAAGGAGAAAGGCGCATTGGACTTGTTATTCGCAACACTTATTCAAGAGACGTTTTCTCAAAAGAATTACATAGATTTTGGAACAAGTACCAACAATCAAGGCGCATCATTGGCTTTGGGTATTTCGCAACAGAAAGAAGGTTTTGGCGCACGCACTAGCGTTCAGCCTATTTATACATTAGCGCTAAATTCCGTAAATTGGGATGCTTTAAATGCATTTGTTTCATGAAGAAAGTATCTGTAGTCATTCCGTGTTTTCATGTAGAAGAATTCATTCTTCCGCTTTTTCACAACATGCAAGAAGTGGAGAAGCAATTGAACAGCATGAACCTTGCGTTGGAATTGGTTTGCGTTGACGATGGAAGTAAAGACGGTACGTGGGATGAATTGTTGAAGCATCGACACTTGATTCAAGACACCCAAGTGGTTCGCTTAACGCGCAATTTCGGCGCTATCTGCGCAAGCAATGCCGGATTGAAATTGGTAACTGGAGATGCCTGCACGATCTACGCTGCAGACCTTCAAGACCCGCTGGAACTCATTCCTGAAATGGCACAACTGTGGTTGAACGGAGAGAAGTACATCACGGCAGTGCGAGCGAAGAAAAGGAAAGATCCTTTACTAACGCGTCTTTATGCTAAGCTTTATTACATCTTGGTGAAGTTGTTTGTGATGAAAGATTTTCCAGAAAGCGGATTCGATATCGCATTTTGGGATGGAAGTATTTTGCAGTATTTGAAGAACACGTCGAAGAACATCAATCGCTCGCTGTTCTCGCATTGGCTTGGATTCAAACCGTATGTTATCGAATACGAAAGAAGAGAGCGTTCAAGTGGAAAGAGTGGATGGACTTTTTCAAAAAAATGGAAGTTGTTCCTCGATTCGTTTTTAGGATTTTCTGTTGTTCCAATTCGATTCATTTCATTCATTGGTATGTGTGTTTCGTTCTTCAGTTTTGGATATGGAATACTCATGTTAATTGGTGGAATAACGGGCAAGATATCGGAGCCCGGATTTGCAACGGTGACCTCGCTAATCACGTTCCTTTTGGGATTGGTGATTGTTATGTTGGGTGTTATTGGCGAATACTTGTGGCGTATTTTCGATGAAGTAAACAAACGACCCGAGGCGGTTGTAGAAGAGATATTGAAGAATGAGTAAGATTGTAATTTTCGGACTTTCGGCCTTGTATGCCACGCTATCTGTTGTTGGCGCATCGCTCATTAAATTAACCCTGAACAGTTGGGGCGCAGAACAGCGCGGTCTGGCTTCAGTTAAGGATTATTTCGCATTCTTGTTTGAACCGAAGGTGTTCTTCGGAATGGGAATCATTTTCGTTTCAGCATTGGTTTTATTCAAGGCGCTGTCGCTGAGTGATTTCAGTTATGTTATACCTGTAAGCGCTGCAGTGAATTTTATTCTCACCGCGTCAGTAGCAGCAGTATTCTTCGGAGAGAAACTAGCATGGAACAACATTGTTGGAATTGCCCTCATCATTGCAGGGGTTTTCGTGATTAATCTGAAAAGAGCATGAGCAAGATTTTAGTTACCGGTGCTGCCGGATTCATTGGCTCGCACCTCACAGATGCCCTGCTTGAAGCGGGACACAGCGTAATAGGATTCGATAATTTATCGAATGGTAAATTACGGAATCTTGAATCCGCATTGGAGAGCAATGCTTTTCAATTCGCGGAAGGAGATATATGTGATGAGGCTCAAGTGAATGAAATCATGAAGGGAGTAGACGTGGTTTATCATCTGGCTTGCTTGGGTGTTCGACATTCTATTCACAGTCCTTTTGAAAACCATCGGGTAAATGCGGAAGGATCACTTCGCGTTTTAGAAGCTGCTCGACAAGAGAACGTTTCGAAGTTTTTTTACATTTCAACTTCAGAGATTTACGGAGACATCAAGACTTTTCCGATCGATGAGTTTGGTGTTCCTGCGCCGAAAACGGTTTATGGAAGCAGCAAGTTGGCTGGAGAAAACTACACGTATTCTTATAATATTTGTTACGGACTTCAAACAGTCATCACACGAATATTCAATAACTACGGTCCTCGTGCGCATTACGAGGGAGATGCAGGAGAGATTATTCCGCGCAGCATTGTTCGCATGTTAAACGGAGAAGCTCCTGTTGTTTTTGGGAAAGGGGATGTTACGCGTGATTTCTTTTTTGTGAAAGATACTGCTCGCGCTTTGGTTCAACTCTTGGATAATGAAAAGTTAGTTGGAGAAATAATAAATATCGGTACGGGCGCTGAAATAACCATGAAGGAACTCATGGAAGTGCTCATTGAAGAAATGGGATTGAAAGACCGAATGAACATTCGGTTTGAAGAAGATCGTCCGGCCGATGTGCCACGCTTGTGGGTGAATCCATCGAAGTTCAAAGCACTGACAGGCTTTTCAAACGAGA
Source organism: Flavobacteriales bacterium (assembly GCA_044349305.1). Classification (GTDB taxonomy): domain Bacteria; phylum Bacteroidota; class Bacteroidia; order Flavobacteriales_D; family Sanyastnellaceae; genus CAIZGX01. The sequence continues at coordinate 3,666 of JBIKRF010000027.1, read as the reverse complement.
AAGATTTCCGTGAAGGATTGAGAGAAACGACAGCATATTACCAAGCGTTAAATCAATCGAACGACTTGATGAAGGAAATAGAACTTCAAAATTGGAAAAAATGAAAATCCCAGTAGCAAAACCATACTTAGGAGTTGAAGAAGCGCAGTTGGCCTACGACACCATTCTAACGAATTGGGTGACTCAAGGTCCACGTGTGGCAGAGTTTGAAGAGAAGTTTGCGCAATACGTGGGAAGTGAATATGCAGTGGCTGTGAGCAATTGCACAACCGCTTTGCACTTATCGTTAATCGCTGCGGGCATTGGTCCGGGCGATGAGGTTATTTGTCCGAGCATGAGCTACATCGCTACGGCTAATGCCATCGTTTATGTCGGCGCAACACCTGTTTTTGCAGAGGTAAAGTCAGAGACTTACAACATAAATCCTGCAGATGTTGAAACGAAGATTACTTCAAAGACGAAGGCCATTATTGGTGTTCATCAGATTGGACTTCCTTTTGAGATAGACGAAATAAAAACGTTATGCGCGAAGCACAGCCTAATCTTAATTGAGGACGCTGCTTGTGCCGCGGGTTCGTCCTACAAAGGGAAAAAAATTGGTTCGCATTCAGACTTGGTTTGCTTTTCCTTCCATCCGAGAAAAGTCATTACAACGGGAGACGGTGGTATGATTGCCACTTCAAACCCGGAATACGCAGAGCGTTTGAAACGCTTGCGTCAACACGGCATGAGCGTGAACGATCGCGTTCGCCACTTGAGCGATAAGGTTATTGTGGAAGATCATTTGGAAGTTGGATACAACTACCGAATGACCGATATTCAGGCGGCGGTAGGGATTCGTCAACTGGAAAAATTAGATTTCATCGTTGAACGAAGAAGAGAAATTGCACAATTTTATTTGAATGAATTGAAGGATATCGAATGCGTACGTTTGCCTTTCGAGAGCGAAAACGATTTCACCAATTGGCAATCTTTTTCAGTATACATAAAATCTTCTTGCCCAGTTTCAAGAAACGACATCATGCAGAAAATGCTCGACTTGGGTATTTCAACCCGAAGAGGCATCATGACTTCTCACCGCGAAACAGCCTATAAGAATAGAGGAGTAGATATCACTCTTCCTATCTCTGAAGATGCCGCCGATCGCAGTATTGTGCTTCCTTTGTATGTGCCTATGTTGCAAGAAGAAATGGATTATGTCATCAAACATTTCAAAGCATGTTTGAATCAAGATTAAGCATTCCACTTTCAAACCGAGAAGAGAGAAATTTCTTTTTCGCTTTGGTTGTTTTTAAGTGCTTACTCTTTGCTTACCTTTTTTTTCAATATTCAAATTACTGGCAGTCGGGACCTCTTGAAGGTCTCGCCGTTCATGCCGGAGATACAACAGGATATTTCAATCCAGCAGAATCTTTGGCGCAAGGTCAAGGCTACACAAGCGCGTGTCGCATGCCGGCTTTTGTCCCGATCTATTCAGGAGTAAGCGCTGTCTTCAATCCCTTTGTGGGGTATCAGTTTGTCATCATACTTCAATTCGTTTTTGGAATACTCAGTGTTGTTTGGGTTGCTCGTTTGGCCGGACATCTTGCTCGGAATAAGAAGGCGTATTATATAGCAGGAAGTATCTACGCAGTTTCTTTGCTTATTGCTGTTTGGGATCCGATGCTTCTTTCCGATAGCCTTGGAAATTCATTTTTGATTCTCGCGTTTTATTTAGCCATTCGTTTCAAAAACGAATGGAATTGGAAACTCGTTTTTTGGTCGTCATTGTTTTTGACATGGTCTATTTTCTTCCGACAAATTCACGTGCTATTCATCCCGGTTCTCTATTTTCTTTTGTTGAAGCGAGCACACTTTTTTAAATCTTCGATTCTCTTTGGGATGCCGTTGTTCTTGGCTTTCGGAAGTTGGACGGCATATAACTATTCGAAGACGAATCGATTCATTCCAATGGTAGATTCCTTTTCTTCGTGTTATGGGTATATGCCTGAAGAGTTAGTAGCTATTCGCGATTTGGTCATTGCTTGGGGAGAAGATTGTCAGCCTTGGGTTCCGAATTCTGCGTCGAATTATTTAATTGCGAAAGACGGATGCACAACTTCACCTTTGAATGAACGTCATTACACAACGGCTTATGGTGCTGAGGAAATGAAGAGCCTGAAAGAAGATTACCATCGCTTTTATTACGAATTGGAAGGCACTTCGAAAGACAGTTTGGGGAATGAAATAGTCTCACGAGCTCGGAAGTATAAGTCGGTATATATGCATGAACATCCTTCCGATTATTATCTTTTGAATCGTTTTCGTTTGATGAAGCAGTTTTTATTTCCGGCTCGAATTGACAACATACCAGGTCCAGCGTTCGCACAAATGAATATCCTTCAAAAAGGAGTGAAAGTTGGATCCTATGCCTTGTTGCTCATGGTGAATGTGCTCTCGCTAATTCTCTTCATTCCGGTAATTCTGAAAGATTGGAAAGGCCGCTGGTGGCTTGTTTCCACATGGGCGTTGTTCGTGGTTTTAGGCGGTGTGCTTGGATTCATTGAGCAGCGCTATTTGGTTCCGTGTTATTTCTTCTTTACGATTCTTGTTGCGGTTGGAATTTCAAGTTGGAAATTGAAACGCAGCGCGTAAATTTGAAGAATATGCAAATCGTACTTTTTGAAGACCACTTGGTCAATTCATTCTTACCGCTATCCCACACGCGGGCAATTGCCGACTTGTTTGCCGGAATGTATTCCGTTCAAAATCGTTGGAAATTGTTTTTCGAAAATGATTCTGTTTTCATTCAAACAAGAAATTCACTTCAAGACCTTTATGGTGTAATTCCAGCAGGAGAGAAGGTGTATATCAATGCACGTGTCATTCCAAACCAAGAAGCGGTTGCCGCGATTCAAAGTTTGAAATCCAATGAAGCGTTCTTCATTCACGATGTCTGCGTTGCCGCGAAAGGTTTGCACATGAATTGGGATTCCTTCGAGCATCGTGCTTGGACAGTGGAGGCTATGTGGTTGAATGGAATAACAGATCTATTTTCAGTAAACGATTATTTACTTCGTGCGGATTTCGCTTTAGCAAATAAAAATGATGGAGCGAAGCCTAGTCAATATTGTAGAGTCATAGGAGAGTCTTCCAACTTATTCATTCATTCAACAGCGAAGGTTTTCGATGCGGTTTTAAATGTTGAAAGTGGACCAATCTTTATTGATGAAGGCGCTGAGGTGATGGAAGGAAGTATGTTGCGTGGACCGCTATACATTGGTAAGCACGCGGTGTTGAAGATGGGAACGAAATGCTACGGGCCTTCGTCATTTGGTGAAGAATGCAGAATAGGAGGAGAGACTTCGAACGTTGTTTTTCATCCGTTCAGTAATAAAGGTCACGACGGTTTTTTAGGAAATGCGGTCATTGGTTCTTGGGTGAATTTCGGAGCCGATTCGAATTGCAGTAACTTGAAGAATAACTACAGCACGATTTCCATTTCAAACGATGTCGATCGAAATGAAATTAACACGGGGCTTACTTTTTGCGGCGCGCTGGTAGGCGATCATGCGAAATTCGGTATCAACACCATGCTCAATACCGGCACCTACATTGGTGTCGCAGCGAATGTGTTTGCAGGTGACTTCCCACCGAAATGTGTTCCTTCATTTACTTGGGGAACAG
>JBIKRF010000110.1:0-7052 GCA_044349305.1 Flavobacteriales bacterium | reverse complement strand
GCACAGGCCCTGTTTTCGAAGGCTTCGCGAACAACGACTTGTTCCATGAAGATCCGAAAGGAGCGAATCATGAGCAATATTCAGACGGATTGAAAAAGGCCTTGTACAACTACATGCATGGCATTGGCTTCGAATTTCCTTTGAAGAAATTCTTCAAATTTCCTATCGTCAATCCATTGGTTCCTAGAACAATGATTGAAAAAGCCGTGAAGAAACTTCCAGAGGATGAAGTAGAATTGAAAGGCATGGTGCTCTTCCTTCATCAAACTTCACTGAAGCCTTTGAAGAAAAACGGTCCGAACAAAGAAGTGCTCTTCGTGCATAAATCGGGATACCAGAAAATAGATCTTCCTTCAGCAGTAGCCGATTTCCTCATAGAAAATGAATCGAAGTTGAATCTGTTTCAATCAGAAACAATCGGATATCTAGATGCATTGGCACTCATTTCCAACCAACTCAAATGCACGCCTTCAGAGGTAGTGAAATTCAGTTGGTGGAAACAAATGCGTGAATACGTTTGGATGGTTCGCGTTTAAGACGGTCTTCTTTTCGAATCAGGATTTCCAGAAAAACGTGGTTTGAATCCTCCGCCGCTTTTCGGTCTGTTTCCGCCGCCACCGTTTCCACTTCCGCTACCAGAGCCACTTCCACGATGTGTCTTTCCGCCACCTGATCTTGAAAATGGTTTCTTGCCTTGTGGTTTTTGTGAAACGCCCGGAGCAGGTTTGTTCTCTGCCGGGAACGGATGTTCGCTCACGACAGGAATTTCCAATCCAATCAACTTTTGAATGTCGCGCAAATATTCGCGCTCTTCAATATCGCAGAATGAAATGGCTTGTCCAGAAGCACCTGCGCGACCTGTTCTTCCAATACGGTGAACATACGTTTCAGGGATGTTCGGAATTTCGAAGTTCACAACGAAGGCCAACTCATCAATGTCAATACCTCGCGCAGCAATGTCTGTAGCCACAAGCACACGTGTGCTTCCGCCTTTGAAATTGCTCAATGCACGCTGACGGTGATTCTGAGATTTGTTACCGTGAATGGCTTCAGCCTTAATGTTTAGCTTTTGTAAAAGCTTAACCACCTTGTCTGCGCCGTGCTTGGTGCGTGTGAACACCAAAGCAGATTTGATAGTTTTGTCTTGAAGGACATGCACCAACAAATCGTTTTTCTTCGCTTGATCTACAAAATAAATGCCTTGAGATATTTTTTCAGCAGTGGAAGAAACCGGAGTCACTTCAACTTTTTTCGGAGTAGTTAATATTGAATTCGCCAATTCAAGAATGGTCTTCGGCATGGTAGCCGAGAAAAACAATGACTGTCTTCTTTCAGGAATTAATTTAATAATGCGCTTCACATCGTTAACGAATCCCATGTCTAACATGCGATCGGCTTCATCTAGGACGAACATTTGAATGTGACTCAAATTAACATGACGCTGTTGCACCAAGTCTAACAAACGTCCTGGCGTACAGATAAGAATATCTATTCCAGCTTTCAATGCATTGACTTGCGAGAATTGATTCACACCACCGAAAATAACGGTGTGACGAAGATTCAGATTTCTACCGTAGCTCGCGAAGCTCTCACCAATTTGAATGGCAAGCTCACGGGTTGGAGTAACAATTAACGAACGAATAGCACGCTTGTTTCCAGTGTGTCCTTGATTCTGAGTAAGTAATTGTAAAATTGGAATGGCGAAAGCCGCTGTTTTTCCTGTTCCTGTTTGCGCGCATCCGAGCAAATCATTTCCTTCCAACAAAATTGGAATGGCTTGTTCTTGAATAGGAGTGGGGGTAGTGTAACCTTCTTTTTTTAGAGCGCTAAGGATAGGCTCAATTAAGTTTAATTTTTCAAATGACATAAAATACGTGGTCGCCAAATTCCCAATCGTATTTCAAAGTTGAACTGCCAACGGAACTTGTTGCGGGCGCAAAGGTAGTCTACTTCTTCACGCGAACCATCATTAATCCGTCGCGAAGCGGCAAAAGTACCTTCTCGCAGCGTAAATCTTTCGCCACTAAATCATTCAATTCTTGAAGTACCTGTGTGTCGAAATCCTTTTCAGCAGCGGGTTCTAGAACCTTTCCGCTCCAAAGTACATTGTCAATTAAAACGACTGATCCGGGTTGAACGTGTTTCATGGTCCAATTCCAATAATGTATGTAGTTGCGCTTATCTGCATCTATAAAGACCAAATCGAAGGTTCCTTCGATTTCTTTAAACGCTTCCAATGCTGCTTTGTAAATAGGAGTAATTCCCTTTCCATTTTTATGTTGAAGGAAATACTTCTCGTGCAACCAACTCAGTTCATCGTTCTCATCAATAGTAATAATTTCTCCTCCTTCGGAAAGTCCATCTGCCAAACAAAGCGCGCTATATCCAGTGAATGTGCCAATCTCTAAAATGCGCTTGGGTTGAATCAATTGGGAAAGCAGACTTAAAAACCGCCCTTGCAGATGTCCACTTAACATACGCGGATTAATCACCTTTTGCCAGGTTTCAGCCGAAAGCGCTTTCAACAAATCAGATTCATCATCTGAATGCTTTTCGCAATAGTCCAATAAAGTAGATGAGATAAAATCCATTGCGCGAAGTTACAAAGCTTACCTTTGCATTTATGAGACCGAGTCGGGAATTGTTTATGCGCATGGGGTTACTTACGCTGCTCGTTCCATTGGTCATTGTTGCCATCTTGTATTACTTCAATGCAACCACCTTCATGATTCCGATAATAATTGGAAAGGCGAATGTCTGGATTCAAGTGGGGGCAGGTGTTGCAGGAGGTTTCCTCTTAAGCGGAATAACTTGGCTCATGGGGCAATGGAAATACCTCGACGATGTGAATTTCGATTTCACCTTACGTCTGGGAATTTTCAATTTCAGTTTACAAGAAATTTTATTCCTGAGTTTTTGCGCAGGTGTTGGAGAAGAGATTGTCTTTCGAGGAATGATTCAACCTTGGTTGGGAATTTTAACCACATCGTTCATGTTCATTGCGCTTCACGGATACATGAGTTACAGTTCTTGGCCGAAGGTCATCTTCGGGTTAATTTTATTTGCTGTTGGAACCATTCTCGGCGTATTAGGAGAATACTTAGGTTTATTATCAGCCATAGTAGCGCATATCATTTATGACATTATAGCTTTTCAACGTATTCAAGCGGAGTACGAAGAACTGAAAAAGAAAACAGTAATTCCAATTGCATATGAGCAAGAAGAACAGCAAGAGTGAGGGCGGATTCGTATTTAGCACGAATCCTAACTTCAACATAGAGAATGAAAATGAAGCTGCGGAGACCCTTCCACCCAACGAACAGAAATTGAAAGTTTGGTTGGAAAAAATTCATAGGGGTGGTAAGACGGCATCTGTCATTAAAGACTTTGTTGGTAACGACGAAGACTTGGAACAGTTAGCGAAGGTGCTGAAAAACAAATGCGGAACAGGGGGAAGCGCGAAAGATGGCGAGATCATCATTCAAGGAGACCACAGAGAAAAGATTATTAAACTGCTGCAGGACATGGGTTATGCGGCTAAAAAAGCAGGAGGATAAATGGAGAAAATATTTCCAATCGTAGTGAAGACCATGCAGAGTCTTGAGCCATTGTTGGCGCAAGAAATGATTGCATTAGGCGCAACAGAAGTAGAAGAAGGTAGAAGAGTGGTTCGAGCGAATTGCGACATCGAAACACTTTATAAAATCAACTATCGCGCGCGCTTGGCGTTGCGCGTGCTTTGTCCGTTGAACTCGTTTCAAATTCGCAAAGCAGACGATTTGTACACCAAGGCTTATGAAATGCCTTGGGAAGAATACTTGAATGCAGATACTACGTTCGCAATTGATCCGCAGGTGTTCTCTTCGCTTTTCACGCATTCACATTTTCCTTCGCTTCGTGTGAAAGACGCCATAGCAGACCGTTTGAAGAAGGTCTACGGCTCACGTCCCGATGTGAATCCGGAAAGTCCCGATGTGCAAATTCATTTGCTTATCGATCAAGAAAAAGTTCAGATTTCATTAGACAGCTCTGGTCGTTCATTGAATCAACGCGGTTATCGCGTGAATGGAGGTGAAGCTCCAATGAATGAAGTATTGGCTGCCGGAATAATTGCCATCACCGGTTGGAAAGGAGAAACTCCTTTATACAATCCGTTTTGCGGTTCGGGAACTATTGCTTTTGAAGCAGCATATGCGGCATTGAATATCCCAGCACAAAAAGCTTATCCTAAATTCAATTTTCAAACATGGTTGAATTTTGACGATGCGCTTTGGATGACGGTTCATGCCGATGCAAATGCCTTGATTGAAAACAAAGAGTTAACCATTGTGGCTTCTGACATCGATTACGATCAATTGAATGTGGCGCGTAAGAATGGAAAGAACCTTCCGTTTAAAGATGCTATTCGATTTGAAAAATCAGATTTCTTTAGCGAAGACAGTGTTCCGGAAGTTCCTGGAGTTGTAGTTCTGAATCCGCCTTACGGCGAGCGCATGGAGATTGAAGAATTGGAAAAGATTTATGCTGAAATTGGTTCAGTTTTCAAACACCGTTATTCAGGTTCTACCGCATGGATTATCTCTTCAGATCTTCAGGCACTTCATGCGATCGGACTGCGTCAAAAGCGCAAAGTAAGACTAATGAACGGAAAGCTAGAGTGTGAACTCCGCGGAATAGATTTGTTCAGAGGCAAACGCAACGAGCGCTTCGAGGTTAAACCGACAGATTCCGATAATTTATCACCGGATTCGCATACATCTGAAGCATAATTTCTCGCGCCAGTTGCGTGAAATTCTCTTTAGGAAGAGACGTGTGTTTTCTGTGAAGACTTAACTTGAACGTATTACCGCGAATGTAATTGCTAAAGGCGATTTTCTGAATTTGGGTATAATGGTCTTTGTATTCCTTCGTGCCATTCAACAAATCATAAGCTATGTAATTCGTAGGCCAAAGATGGAAAATGCGGTGCATTTCATTGTCAATGGCATGCGTTAAATAGCGATACTTCTCGTTTTTGTTTTGAATCGAACGCATATGTTCAATGTGTTCATTCAACGAATTTCCCATCGAAATATTCACACGTCCTTTATGTCCGGTAATTCCTTTCAACATAGAAAGAAAATCTTCTCCAGATTTCTTCTCATACGAACCAAGCACTTTTAAATGCATGAGCTCGTTCGTCTTCATCATATCACATGGGTCATACTCATAACTCACGGCCATGGGAATCATGCTTAACGCAAGCAGTCCGTCTTCAATATTATCAGAACTCATTGCGAACATCTTCAACAAGCCGGTTGCTGTTCTGTCATCGCCGTCTTTGCTTCTTCCTTCGCGTTGAGCAATCCAGATTGAAGTGTGGTCTTGCGTAAGCGTATGACGGATGTAGTTGGAAAGGCGAAGGCTGTAGTAGAACATCTCCTTCGCGTTTACATTTCGATTAACAATGAAATTCTTGTTGGAACGAACAATGTCTTCCACCACTTTCTGACGTAACAAATTGTCTCCGATAGCAATTTGGGTTGTCTTGTGACCTTGTTCAAGCAGGCTAACATTCAGAATGGCGCTGTCAAGAATAATGTCGCGGTGATTGCTTAAGAAGAGGTAGGGCTTCGTTTTGTCTAACGACTCGAAGTTGGTAAAAGACAAACCACTGGTGGTCGTTTGAATGGCCATCTTGAATGCTGGGCCTGAAATTTCCGATTGAAATTCATCAACGGTAGTCACTTGACGAAGCATTTTTTGAATGGCCGAACGACTTAATCCAGGAAAAACCCACTTCAACATTTTGTAAAATTCAGGGACTTCCAAAATGCGTTCGATAGCAGCTTTTAATTCTTCGTCATTGTAGGGACGAATGGGGTCGAAATTAAAAACATCTATCTGTGCCTCTTCCATAGGTGCAAAAGTAAGAAATTAAGAAGTTTTGTATACTTTATGTCTTGGTTGAAATATGAACAATGTCATACTTTTGAAGTATGAACAAAATGAAAGGATTGGTTATTGCTGGCATTTGCGTTTTAGCTCTTGCCTCATGTGATGAGAAGAAAGTTCCCGTTCCTTCGAGAAGTGTAGAACTTATTGGTGATTTCGATGATACGCTTTGGAGCCAGAATTCCGGAACGATCTATTCTTTGGCGTTGTATGCCGACAGCAGCTTCTATTTAAGAACTCGTGTAATTGGAGGGGAGGCAAAAACCTTTTTAGGAAATTACAAGCCCAATGAAAAATGGGATGTGTTGAATTTGAAATGTGCTGATAGTACGAACACATTTGCTATTCAGATAAAATCGGCTGATCTATTGGAAATGAATGTAGAAGGAGGAATAACTTCTATGAATCGTTCAACAAAAGTGGTGAGTACTTCCGGTTCAGCCACATTGAAGAACAGAGTGAAATTGTGGTCGCCAAACAAGTCAATTGTTTACCAATTGGTGAATGCCAATGAACTCATTATAGATCAGCTGTTCATCAATACACTAACTCCAGAATACAAAGCATTGCTGAGTTATTATTCTGGGAAATACGAATCACCTCAATTGGTGAAGTCATTAAATTTTAGTCAAGAAGAGATTGTGAAATTACAAGAATTGTATTTTCCAAATCCTCCAGCACCTGCGAAGGATGTAAAGGATGCTCCTCCAATCGAAGATAAGATGCCAATGAAGTCTTTGTTCTTTATGAATAGTGGAGGTAAAGTTGAAGTGCAATTGGTCGCGTTGAGTTCTAAAGGCAATGACTACGCTAAAAAAGAAACATGGGAGTTGAACGCAGAAGGTTGGAAGATGGTGAATTCGGAATTTTCAGGCGTAAGCTCGGAAGTTGTTTTCGACAATGCGACTGAAGTGAAACTTCCAACCGGAAACATCATTATTAACAAGAAGAAATAATTCTTTTGATTGAATCGAAGTATGAAAAAATGAAGCTAAATGAAAATTAGAATATTATTTATCGTAATTCTTAATTTTTGTTTTGCCTTCGAATCGTTCTGTCAATTTGAAGATTATAGTGACATTTGGCATATCCCATCGACTTCTTATGATGCTTTTTAT
>JBIKRF010000109.1:0-7086 GCA_044349305.1 Flavobacteriales bacterium | reverse complement strand
TACATTGCCGCTGAAAAATTAAATTTCGTTCGCAGTGGAATAACCCAAGTTACGCTGGACATTGTAAAAGCAGAAGATGTGCCCGATGAATTCAAATCTGAGGTGGAGTTGAAAAACAAATCGAAGAAAAAATAAAAGGCGCCGAAGCGCCTTTTATTTAATAAAGTATTTACCAATTATTTTGAATTCAATTGAGTCATCAATTGATCATAACGTAAGGTCTCAATGTTCGAGATTGATGCGGCAGCCTTCTCGTGCATGGTCACAACGCGAACTTGGTAATTCATTGTTGGTGCTGTGTAAGCTCGAAGGCCTATAGATCCTCCGTCAGCCGTATTATAATTGTATGTGAAATCTGAAATTGGTTGCCACCAACCCGTGCTTGGACAAGGGTTCCAGTAACCGTATTCATCTTGAACATAAACCAACGCTATACCACCATTCATTATATCCTGAGTGATTACAGGACACGTATAGAATGCGGAGAATGTATTCAAATTATCGGCAGACCAATCACCTACATAAGAAGTAAAGGTGTACGTTGTAAAACTTCCATCGTCACCAGCAGGACCCGCAGGACCGGCAGGTCCCTCTTTGGTACAAGAAGTAAATGCAAGTGTGGCAATTGCCACTAAAGAGAAAAGTACTTTTTTCATTTTAAAATTAATTAATGTTTTCCTACTCTATTTTTCCGTTGGCTTTTCGGTAACGCCATGAATCAGCAATTTAAAATATTCAAATTGACCTTGAATATTTCCGAGAGTCTATTTTGGGCATTTCACCTTAAAATACTGCATTGTTACTATTTTAGCACAAGGAAATGAAGAACCCAATTTCGAAAAATTTCATAGTATCTCTTTTGCTTGTCTTGTTTATCGCTCAAGGTGGCATCGGCTATTGGCTTCTTCAACACAAAATCTGGTTGGTGAAAAAAGAAATGAAAGCGCTGGTTATGGGGAATGTTAACGAAGACCAACTCACCCCTATTCATTTATCGCAAGAAGAATTCAATCACCTCGAATGGCCCGAACCGTGGGAATTCCTATACGAAGGCAAGATGTATGACATCTCTCGGAAAGAGTTTCACAAAGACGGTTCTGTAACTCTTTATGCGGTCATGGATACCGAAGAAAATGAACTAAAGACTTTGGTTCGCTCTCTTGTAAAAAACTCATCCGACAAAAAACAAACCCAAGAACAACTTAACTTCTTCTACAAATTTCAATCGCAATGGACTTGTGATTTCAATTTTATTGAAATTCCGTTTTCAGAATCTCAATCCATTCATTTCCCTACCTATCGCTTTTTCGTTTCATCTCCACACGTTCGTCTCAACGAGCTTCCTCCCAATTGTTGAGTTTTTTTTTCTTGCGAAGCACCTTGTGAAACACCTTTCCTCCGGAATCTTGCTTGCATCTTGTAAAACACCTTTCCTCCGGAATCTTGCTTGCATCTTGTAAAACATCTTTCCAACGGAATCTTGTGTAACATCTTTCCACAGGAATTACACTTCGCGTTTTTTAAAGAATTCAACGATTAACAAATCACATTTATAATGAAACGCATATTTCTATGTGCCGTGTTAGCCATTGCTAATATAATTAGTGCGCATGCCCAAACCATAACGGTTAAAGATTTAACCACCCTTGAAGTCATCTCAGGTGCTTCCATATTTATTTCAAAAAACAATATTGAACTGCCTCAACAAATTGGCACCACCAACAATGAAGGTGAGTTCCGAGGAAGCATTGCAATGGGAACTGTTTTCATTTCAGCAAATGGATACGAGATAACCTCAATCCTATCCTCTGAAATCTCAGATAAGTACATCGCTTATCTTATCGGGTCTAACACAACTCTCTCTGAAATGGTGATTTCAGCTACGCGAAATGCAAGTCGCTTAAAAGATTTAGCCCAGCCGGTTAGTGCTATTCAACGCAAGGACATTCAATTCATTAATCCTGCGAACGCTGCGGACCTACTTGCGCAAACAGGAACAGCACTCGTTCAAAAAAGTCAGCTTGGTGGTGGATCTCCGATTCTTCGCGGATTTGAAGCGAACAAAGTGCTTTATGTAGTTGATGGTGTTCGTATGAACAACGCTATCTATCGTGGTGGACACTTGCAAGACATCCTAAGCCTCGATCCAATGGCTATGGAGAATGTTGAAATCGCATACGGACCAAGCGCTGTCGCCTACGGTTCAGATGCTTTAGGTGGCGTTATGAGTTTCAACACACGCTCACCTAGATTTACTTCTGGAGACAAGTTGGTAAACGCTGGCGCTATGCTTCGATACAGCAGCGCTGACCAAAGTGCTGCACACGTTAATGTCGAAACAAGCAGCGCACGTTTCGCTTCGTTCACTTCATTTACTTTCAACAATTTCGGAGATCTTCGTCAAGGTAACAACCGTAACCCTGGTTACGAATCGTTTGGACAACGTCCTTGGTATGTGCAACGCGTTAACGGAAGAGACAGCGTTATGACCAACTCGAATCCGAATGTACAAGTGGGTTCTGCATACAAACAATATGATTTCTTGGAAAAGCTTTCCTTCAAGCAAAGCGGTAAACTTACCCACACGTTGAACATACAATACTCTACTACGAACGATGTCCCGCGCTATGACCGACTTACACAAGCATCTGGAGGAACACCTAAATACGCAGAATGGTTCTACGGTCCGCAAACCCGGGCCATGGTGGCCTACCACGCGAACCTTTCCAACGGCAACAAATTATACAATACCGGAAGAATCACATTGGCTTGGCAGAACATTGATCAAACCCGTCACGACAGAAGGTTGAATAGCGTGAATCGCAGCAACCGCATTGAAAACGTGAAAGTTTATTCTGTGAATGCAGACTTCTCTAAAAAGATTGGAGAAAATACTACGGCTAACTACGGTTTAGAATATTACTTCAACGATGTAACAAGTACCGCTTATTCAGAGAACATTAACACCCGTGCTCAAGCCCCTCTTGACACGCGCTATGCAAGCGGTGGAGCTACTATGAGCGGCGCTGCTGCATATGCAACTGGCATTCTCAAAATGAATAATAAATTGACACTCAACGCAGGCCTTCGCTATTCTCAAGTTAACCTTACCGCTTCCTTCTCCGACAAAACATTCTTCGACTTCCCATTCACAGATGTGAATCAGTCTAACGGAAACGTAAACGGAAGTGTTGGTCTTGTTGCAACACCTAATGCGAAATGGCGCATCTCTGCATTAGCGAGCACCGGTTTCCGCGCAGCTAATGTTGATGACCTAGCGAAAGTATTTGAGAGCGAAGATGGTACTTTAATTGTTCCGAACAACGAATTGAAACCTGAACAAGTCAGTAATGTTGAAGCAACCATTGAGCGTAAATTCAATAATAAAACCTCACTTGCATTGAACGGTTATTATATGAATTACACCAATGCATTAACAACCAGCAAAGCACTTTTTAATGGACAGGATTCGGTATTGTATGATTACGACATCACCGACACAATTCCCGCAACGCTGTGGGGAGTATATTCCACAACCAATGCAACCCAAGCATACATATACGGAGGAAATATAAGCTTGAATTCTCAAGTGAACGACCACTTCAGCATTCAGTCATCGGTGGTGTACACATACGGTAGAATCAAGACTGACAATGGCGACACACCCTTGGACCACATTCCTCCAGTATACGGCAGAACTGGATTCACTTACCAACAACAAAAATTCCGTGGGGAAGCGTATGTTATGTACAACGGCTGGAAGCGTCTTCAAGACTATCGTTTAAACGCAGAGGACAACGAAGATTATGCAACTGCGAACGGCATGCCAGCATGGTACACGTTGAATGCACGCGCTAGCTATCAACTGCAAAAAAACGTTCAATTAATGGTTGGATTGGAAAACATTCTAGATGCGAATTACCGTGTCTTCGCTTCGAATATTTCGGCAGCAGGAAGAAACGTGACGCTTACGCTTCGCGGCCGTTTCTAACGACAACATTCAACGCATGTTGAAGTGAAATAATCATCGGAGAGAATCCAACGAACTCTCCGTCCATATCAATAGGCATCGGAACTTCGGTTTCGATGCTTATTTTTTTTGCTGAATAATATTGAATCTTGTGATAAGAAAGCTTCTTGCACTTCCGCACCTTCGGAACGAAATACAAATACTCGAAAAGATTCAAATCGCCAATGACTATCACTTCCAGCATTCCATCTGTTACCAGGCTATCCGGAGAAATACCCAATCCCGAACCGAAATACTTCGCGTTGGCAACCACAAAATTCATGGCGCGCGCATCGTATTTTTTTCCATCTAAATCAAAATGGATGGTTCGCTTTTTAAAACGCAGAAGATTCTTTACAATGAGCCACTGGTAGGTTAAGAACGAACCTAACCTTCTTTCACTCCGAGTCATGTCGTAGGCTACACATCCTCCTAGACCAAGATCTGTCACATTCAAATACGCCCGTTTCTTTCCGTCCCATTCCATACAAGGCAAATCAATGGCTTGAAATTTTTTCGCTTCAATACACATTCGTAACTCCTGAAATGATCTAGGCACTGAGACTGACTTTACAAAATCGTTACCAGTTCCCGATGGCCAAATTGCTAAGGGCATTTGAGGGTTATTTGAATTGAAGATTCCGTTAGCCGCTTGATTCAGACTTCCATCACCGCCACAAACTAAAACAATATCGCATGCATCATTGCTGAATTCACGAGCAATTTTTTCCGCATGTTTATCGTATTCGGTAACGCGAAATTCCAAATTCCAATCGGAAAATACGTTTTCAATTTCCTTGCGCTGATTGTGTCTGTTGTTCTTAGCGCCATGCAGAATAACGCCTAACTTCATTCAAGCACTAAAATTTTTCCTTCCACTGTTTCTTCAACCGCAGTTCCGCAATCTGTTTTATAGTGAAACAAATAGAAGTAGGTACCTGGCGAAACATCTTTTGCATTCCAATACTTGGATGTAGCAGTACTTTCGAAAACGACACCACCCCAGCGATTGAATACGGTTAAATCATATTCAAGAAACAATACCGTCAAATCTAAAAGCGGATCTGAGGATAATGCAGCTCGCCAAACGTCATTCAAATCATCTTTTTTCTTTAACGTAAGAATATTTGGAAGAACCAGTGTACTCAAATCCAATGCATAAACATCTCCAGCATAAATTTCTATGGTTCCTGAGTCTGAACATCCGTTATCCAAATTCGTCACTACTAAATTTAATAAGCCCGGAGCTGTGGCTATGGGATTGGGAATCGTTGCATTTGTTAAACCTTCGCCTGTCCATGAATAAGAAACGTTCTGAGCAGGCAATACTTCCACTCCCAAGATTTCCTGAGTAGAATTCAAGCAGGTTAATGAATCTTGTGAAGGAATAATCAATTGAATATCTTGATTCGGCACAACGACCGGAATGGAGAGTATACAGCCGTTTCCGTCTGTAATTGTTGCTGTATAATTTCCGGTTATAATATTGGTCAAATCAAATTGAGTTTGATCGGCTCCATTAAAATTAAACGTGTAATTACCATCACCGCCAATAATGTTAGAAACACTAACACTTCCCCCAAAACTGTTACATGCCGAGGTCGTTGCTACTTCGAAATTAATGGGGTCACTAATTTCAAAAGTTATACTCTGTGTTCCTAAATTACCGCAGGCATCTTCGACAAATCCTGCAGCATTCGTGATGTTCAAGGTATAAGTCCCTCCAATTAAAACTTGATTGACCAATTGAATGGTGAACACATCGGCCATCGTTGGATTGTTGGCTGTTACAGACTCAACCGTGATGGTTCCACTTGGACCTGTTACTGTGAAGTCAGAAGGTTGAACCGATGTTCCAACAATGGGTTCGCTGAAAGTCAATACGACTGTTAGATTACTACAATCTGTTGATGCGCTAATAGGAACAGGTGGCACTTGATCATACAATGATGCCGTTGATTGCCCAAAGTCTATGGTGTAACCTGTTGTGCTGTTCGACCAATTCATGACAACTAGGGCATAAGTTTGCCCCACAACAACTGGAAGATCTGCATTAAAAGGCGGACCAAGGGTGTTTCCTGGCCCGTTAGAAGTTCCTGTGCCACCGTTAGCTGAAGAGATCCCTGTTGGACCGTTAAACGTAAAATCTCCATAGCTGTTACATTCTACCTCAGGGGAGGTTGTGCCCAGTCCAGCGCAACCGCCAGTTGTAATGTTGAACAAGCCCCAATCATAATCATCTACATCATTCAATGGATCTAAGATGAAACTCAAGTTCCCATCGGCCTGCACCGTAAAAGTGTACCACACCGAATTCTGCTCGACACCTTGATTGCACGATCCTGTTGCTTCAATCACATTCCCCGGATTTAGTGACGCTTGTGTTTCTGTGTACAAATCACCACACAAGACAATTGCCCCATCGCAATCGCCAATTGAGGTCTGCGCAAGAGATGAAATAGCACAAACACTAAAGATTAAAATCAGAAATTTACGCATCGTGTTCAGTTAAGGTATTCGCAAATATAACGTTTACAATTTCACAAATTCTCTTTTCACCAACGAACCCGAATCCTGAACCTGCAAAACATAAACCCCACTTGGAAGATTTGAAATATCTAACTGCTGTTTCGCAGAATAAACACCTCCCGTAAGAACCTGTTTTCCTTCAACTGAGAAAACGCGGTAACTTGTTGCGTTGAGTATCTCGTGTCCCACATTTACATTCAACACATCGTAACTCGGAACAGGAAATATTGAAACTTGACTCAGTGAATTTTCATTCACATTCAGAACTGGTGTTTCTCCAATTGTAAAAACTCCCGAAGCCGGAATGGAAAGAGTCACTTCGTAGTTCTCACCAACTAAAATCATTGGATAAACTTGCAATAACTCAGAAGAACTGAAAGCTTCAGCTTCACTTAAAATTAAATTCACTTCATTCAATCCTACTAGTTCTGTAGCAGCCACGCGAAGCGTTGTAGAAAAAGCATCTCCCGTTCTTGTGAAGGCATATGTTCTTTCAATTCGATTGGAAACAAACGGATAAACTGTATTACTCACGTTCATTCCATTTA
>JBIKRF010000166.1:0-3054 GCA_044349305.1 Flavobacteriales bacterium | reverse complement strand
GGAGCGAAATTTTTATTTTCACATGCGTTCCATCGAATAAGCAAATCCAACATCTCAGGAACCGTTAACATTTGTCCTTTCTTCACAGACAATCTGCGTGTATAATCCTTCAATAAATTCATTCGTAAATCAGGACCTTCAACACCCAAGCGCAAACTTTCCAATACCAATTCTACAAAATTCAAAGCAGCTTGCTCATCAAGCGTTGCAGGGGCCGCAATAATTTCAGGTTCTTCTTCCAAATTCAACTCAAACCCAAACGAGGCCAATAATACATCGTGAACTTGAAGCAGGGAAATATCCTTTGGTTGAGCATGTAATTGAATGGGGAACAACAGCTGCTGCGCCACAAACGAATGACTGTTCTGATTCGAATGCTCTTCAAACAAAATCTGCCAATGCAATCGCGTTTGATGAAACATCTTCAACTCTGAATTTATTTCACATCCAATAATAACTCTTCCAATTTGAAAAGGCGCTCCACCTTCCCACTCTTCCGAGTCGAATTCAATTTGTTCTTGTTCTGGCGCACTCACTTTTTCGAATCCAAATCCCGCCTGAGCGAATTGCTCCATCCAATTGCGCGATTTCTGTTGCCAAGAATCCGTCTTCTGGAAAGGGTTGAAATCGTGATTCACATCTACTTGCGGAACACGAACGGAACCCGGACTTACTTGCGTCAAAGGAATATTTTCTTGCTCAAAATCTAACGAAGGTGCAACCTGATTCTTTCCCAAACCTCTTCTCACAGCCGCGTGCAACAAAGCATGAATACTTCTTTCATCTTGAAACTTAATCTCAGTTTTTGTCGGATGAATATTTATATCTATGGTGGAGGGAGGAACATCAAGAGCAATTAAATAAAACGGAAAACTTCCTGAAGGAAGTATTTGCTCATAAGCTTGTTGAACAGCGTGGTTCAAGAAAGGACTCTTAATGAAGCGCTGATTCACAAAAAAGTATTGATCACCGCGCGTGCGCTTCGCTATCTCGGGCCTTCCAACAAATCCAGATATTCTTACAATTTCCGTGTCTTCATCCAAGTGAATCAACTGATCGTTGTATTTGTTTCCAAACACATGAACCAATCGCTGCTTCAAATTCGACTTCGGCAAATCAAAAACAACATTCCCATTGTGCGTTAGCACGAAGTGCACATCGGGATGAGTCAACGCTACACGCTCGAATTCATCTATGATGTGACGAAACTCTATGGCATCGGTTTTCAAAAAATATCTGCGAGCGGGTATATTGAAAAATAAATTCCGAACTGAAAAAACAGATCCTTTGGTTGCTTCAACGGCCTCGTTCGAAATAAGCTTCCCACCATCTATCTCTATTCGAACACCTAACTCATCTTCTTCACGCTTGGTAATCAATTCCACCTGCGCAACAGATGCGATACTCGCCAATGCCTCTCCCCGAAATCCCTTTGTGGTAATATTGAATAAATCCTCAGCTTTGCGAATTTTAGAAGTGGCGTGACGCTCAAAACAAAGTTGGGCGTCCACTTCATTCATTCCTTTTCCGTCATCAATTACTTGAATAAGTGTCTTACCCGAATCTTTAATGACAACTCGAATTTGCGACGCTTCTGCGTCGACTGCATTCTCCACCAACTCCTTCACTACAGAAGATGGACGTTGAACAACTTCACCTGCTGCAATTTGATTGGAAACCTGATCAGACAATAATTGAATAACACCTGAACTCTTCATCTTTCAAATTTACAACAGAACATCGCGAATGCGATTGCACATTTATTCACTTTATATGCGCCCTTTCAACGCCGACTCGACCGATTCCGTTTCTCCGCGTAATTCAATAATTCGTTGAATTACATGATCTACAATTTTATCTGGACATGACGCGCCGCTGCTCACAATCATTTTCAAATTTTCTTGCTGAAAAATTGAAGGCGATATTTCCTGTTCATTCAATGTTTTTGTATTGAAGACAATGGCTTTTTCCGGCGACATAAAATCTTCAGAATTTCGAACAAAATACACAGGCATTTTTTCGCCCAAGATCGTTGCAATCTGAATGGTGTTTGAAGAATTGAATCCGCCGACTACAACTGCCAAATGCGCACCACTTTCTAGCACACCAATTGTCGCATTTTGATTGTCATTCGTAGCATAGCAAAGGGTATCACGCGTGTCTGTCGTTGCCTCCTCGCCATACATTTCGACCACAACATCTTTCAAATAAGCCGCAATTTCTTGGGTCTCGCTTGCTAGCATGGTTGTTTGATTCACCACACCAATTTTTCGCAAATCTCTAGAAGCTACGAATCCAGATGAGTATTTATTCGCAAAATCGATTTCAAATTGCTCGTCGCTCAATTCTTTCCGAATGTATTTCGCGAGCAACTCCGCTTCCTTCCTATTTCGAACAACAACTACAGGTCCTGTTTCCGCTGCATGCGAAAAGGTAGCGCGTGTCTCTTCATGCAAGTACTTTCCATGAACGACCAAAGTGTATCCATGGTTTCCTAGTTCTGCCGAACGTTTCCAAACCTTTTCAACGAATGGACAAGTTGTGTTGTATCGCTCAAGATGAACACCCAATTGTGCTAACTCTGCTGCCATTTCCACAGTGGTTCCAAAGGCAGGAGTAATAACAATATCGTCTGAACTTAACGTGGAAAAATCAACCAGTCGAGTTCCGTGGTTATCCACTAAAAATTGAATTCCCTCCGCGAGTAAATCTTCATTGACTTGCGGGTTGTGAATCATTTCACCCAAAAGAAAAATTCGTTTTCCCGGATTTTCAGCAACAGTTCGAAAAGCAATTTCAATCGCATTCTCTACTCCGTAACAAAAACCGAAATGACGAGGTATCACAAACTCTGTTTTTCCAACTTGAAAAACAAACGGAGAATGATCCTTCTTTCTTGGATCATTAATCTTACGAATTTCCTTAATCCTGCCAAGAATGTTAGATCTATAATGCTCTGGTACCTCGAACTTCTTCATTCTAATTCGTTATTTCTGAACCTAACAACCAATAGGACTTCTGGTTCAACCACATTTGTTTATCGAATTCATTTAA
>JBIKRF010000031.1:0-23351 GCA_044349305.1 Flavobacteriales bacterium | reverse complement strand
CTTACCGTTTTCGACATGGCTGTTTTAAACTCATCGTCACCCTCTAAAACCATAGATGAGGTCAGCATGAACTTCTTTCCATTCAATGTATAGCCGAACTTATGCACCATCACAATCATGTCGCGGTCACCTTGTTTCAACACCCATTTTCTCTCGAGTAATTGTTGAAGATGCTGCGCGCAAGTATGCTCTTCATTCTTTAGAGGTTCATTGCTGAAGATTCCAATTTCCCTCAACATTTCTGCGACCTCTTCATTTTCATTCTTTATATTGAAATTCAAACCGAGCAAAGACTGAGAGAGCTCTGCCCATGTTGAAAATTCACCTGCTGGAATTTTTGTATCGTCATTAACGAACCCGTTCTTCACTAGGAATGCCCAACCTTTGCAATACCCTTGCTTGCGTAATGTTCCGCGAACAAGCTTGTGCACTTTTTCAAGTCCATACAACTCGAGATAATGAACTGAATTGCGATTCGCATAAGCATCGTAGCGTACCCCATCGCTAGCAACAACAGTATCTACCTCATCAAATAATTTATAATATGGAACCATACGAAGCTTATTGTTCTCCCGGTACATGGCATGTCCAGAACTTCCGGCAAGAATAATATTTCTTGGATTCCATGAAATCTTATAACCCCAAAGATTATCATCGCTAGCCGGAGCAACCAAACCACCGGTATAAGATTCAAAAGATTCAATTTCGGCTCCTTGGCCTTTGAGCCTATGAATAATTTCCATGGCCGAGATATGGTCAATTCCCGGATCAACGCCCATTTCATTCAATACCAACACATCTTCCTGCAAGGCTAATTCATGCATTGCATTTACCTCTGGACTTACATAACTCGGGGTAAAAACATGCACATGAAAATTTATACAGTCTTTAACAACTTCTGCATGCATAAATGCAGGAAGCATAGAAATCACTAAACTCGAGTGAGCAATTAAACCATGACGAAACTCGGCATTGGAAGCATCTCCGGAAATAAAATTAACCTGATTCAAACTTCCGTATTCCTCAATCCAATGCGACACGTTTGTATCGGCAACTACTACACTCCACCTATCAGCCAATGCCCCTTCTACTAAAAAAGAAACCAAATGGCGTGCGCTCCTTCCTGCGCCGAACAGTATTATTTTCTTCGTTTCCATCGAAAACAAAGTTAACCAAACCTATTAGCTTCTGTTTCCCTTGATTTTATTTTTTGGCATAAACTTTTGTACGGGTTGAAACATAACTAAATTTACAAACCTAACGGAAACAAGTTATGATCAAAAAAATTACCCTAATCACCATAGCGACTATCGCCTTTTCGAATCTTTTCGCTCAAATGAATGCCGTTATTTATTCTGAAGCTGGCGAAAAATTCACTTTATACTTAAACGGCGAAGCAATGAATAGCGCGCCACAAACCAATGTTAAACTTCAAGGTCTAACCTCAGAATTTTACCAAGCTCGTGTAGATTTTCAAGACCCCGCCCTAGCAGATTTCTCGAACAACAACTTCGCACTACATCCGGGTATGGAAGTAACTTATCAAGTAAAGAAAAATAAAAAAGGGGAATATGTTCTTCGTTTTTATACGGAAAACCCAGTTTCTTCAACTGCAACAAACAATTCAGATGCAAACAATGATTTGAAAGATTTTGCGGTTGTTGACGATGCTCCTGCCAACACCACTCCAACCCAAACGAGCAACAACACCGCTGCAGTTGGCAATTCTAAAACAACCACGACAACAACAGTAGCCGGAAACGAAAAAACTAATGCCACAGGTGGAAGCATTGGCATGAACGTTAATGCTGACGGGGTTAATTTCGGAATGAACGTAACCGTTAACGAGACCAATGGCACAACTTCCGAAGGAAATGTGGCAATGAACATCAATGTTGATGGAATGGATATGGGAATAAACATGAACGTTCAAGATGCCGATATTCAAACCTCTGGAACTACCACGACAACGACGACAACGACAACGACAAGAACAACGACATCTTCCTCAAGCAATTCAAATGTCCCGGCGCACACAACTCGTCCAAGCGAACCGTCAATTAGCCAACCTTCAAATACAACAGTTGTTGGAAATGGAAGATGCGCTCGTTCGATGGACGCTGTTAGTTTTGGCAAAGCAAAACAAACCATTGAAAGCAAGGGGTTCGATGACACCAGGCTTTCGACAGCGAAACAAGTGGCTAAAGCTAACTGCCTTACAAGCGACCAAATTCTTGAAATAATTAAGATTTTCGGGTTCGAAGACAGTCGTCTAGAATTCGCGAAATACGCTTACGATTTTTGCTTCGATCAAAACAACTACCACAATGTAAGTCAGGGTTTTAGCTTTGACTCAAGTACAGAAGAGTTAAATTCTTACTTAGAATCAAAATAAAATGAAGAACTGGCTCACCCTCTTTGTCGCTGTATTGCTCCTAAGCACGCAAGCTTGCCAAAACAGCAAGCATTTTACCAAGCTCGGACAAAAGCAAGAAGCCGCAGGAATGTTTAATGAGGCCGCTGATAGCTACTATTCCGCACTTTGGAAAAAAAGAGCGAACATTGACGCGCAAATTGGAATGCGAAACACCGGTCAAAACGTATTAAACGGGAAGCTAAATGAGTTCAGTCAAAAAAGCAATTTCGGAAATAAAAAAGAAGCGGTATACGCTTATATCTCAGCAAGAGATTACCGCGAAAAAATAAAGGGCGTTGGTGTTGAATTGCAAATTCCAGATTATTATTTGGGTGATTTTGAAAAGGTGAAAAAGTCATATCTCAATGATCTTTATGAGCAAGGGACCAAACTTTTGGAAGATAATCAATTCGCAGAAGCCGAGACCAATTTCAACGAAATCGGCAGATTAGATCCCAACTTCAAAGACGCTGGTGAATTAAAAGACATTGCATACCTTGAGCCTATCTATCAAAAAGGAGTTGCAGAACTTGAAGCCAAGCATTATCGGGCGGCCTACAACAATTTCACAAAAGCAGAAGAACGCAAAATTGGGTATAAAGAATCTACTGAACTAAGAAAGGAATGTCTGAACAAAGGTAGATACACCATCGCCTTGCTTCCATTTACCAATGGGACGAATATGCAAGGCAGCGACACAAAAGCAACCGCGTACATACTCAATGCCCTTACACAAATCAACGACCCCTTTCTTCACGTAATTGATAGAGAAAACCTAAACAATATACTTGCCGAACAGCGCATTCAATTAAGCGGAATTTTTTCGGAATCGAACGCTGTTGAGATTGGTAAAATATCAGGAGCAAAAGCACTTATCTCAGGAACTGTTCTCAACCATTCTGTTCAAAACGGTCAGCTCAGAAAAGTTACCCGAAATGGGTTTGAATCATACCAAGTCAAGAAAGTTAACGCCGAAGGAAAATCATTTTACGACACCGAATACAAACCCGTTCAATTCGACGAATACTACAACTTCGCTGAATCGAATGTTTCCATTCAATATAAAATGACATCCATTGAAACAGCATCTTTAATTAAGAATGACATTTTCACCGAAAAGAAAAAAGATGAGGTAATTTATGCTACCTACGGTGGAAACACAACCAACCTTTATCCAGCTAACGGAAATGTTGTCAATATGAACTACCGTGATCGCAACACACTAAAAGACATGCTAAGTGCTCGCAAAAACCTTCGTGACGGGAATGATTTAGCTAATGATTTATACATTGAAATCGCAAAGAAAATTGCCGATAACGTCAAAACACAAATGCAAACGCTCGTTCCATAATGAAATTATATTTTAAATATTTCCTTTTCGTAGGAATAATTCTCTTGAATTCTTGCCAGGAAAAGAACATTGTAAAAACAGATGTCCCGGCCCCACCAACAAAACCAGCGTGGGTAGCATCTAGACCAGTCAATTCTGCCTATTACATCGGAATTGCTACGTGTTCTAAAAACACACAACCCACAGACTACCAAGCCATCGCCAAAAAACTTGCATTAAATGATTTGGTAACAGAAATTTCCGTGAAGGTGGAAGGTCAAACCTTTTTTAATACCATGGAAGTCAATAGAGCGTTTAGCGAAAGCTTCAGTTCAAACGTTAAAACTTCTTCTTCCGAATTAATTGAAGATTACGAGGTCGGAGGGATTTGGGAAGACGACGATCTATACGCTGTTTATTACAAGCTCAATAAATTTGATTATCAAACTAAAAAAGCGCAGAAAAAAGAAAACACGCTAAAGTCGGCCTATGATTACTTGAAAAAAGGGCAAGAGGCTAAAAGACTTGGAAACATTCCATCGGCCATAGACCTCTTTTATCACGGGCTCTTCGCGCTTAAACCATATTGGACCGAGGTGAATCAGATGAAAGACGATTCAGGAAATGAAATTTTCATTGACAATGAATTGTTTTCTGAAATTCGATCAATACTGGCAGATTTGCGTTTTGAGACCCCCTTGAAAAACATCGTTCTTTCTTCTGAAAATACGTTTAAGACCCAAGTTCCAATCTTGATTACCTACAAAGGGGTTGGAGTCAGAGGAATAAATGTAAAATATGCGTATCAGAGAGATAACTTCATGAAACCGAAAACTGTGATGTCGGATAATGATGGAATAATTCTAGCCGATATTGACAACGTAAGTTTAAAGGCCAAAAACAATGCGCTGGAATTAAGTTTATTAATAGACGCTCTTGTACCCCAAGACCTTGATTCTGATTTGGCCCTTTCTCTCGTGAATGGTATTAACACCGATCAACGAAAAATTCCAATCGAAGTATTGGCGCCTAGTTTCTTTGTAAACTCAAACGAATTGAAACTAGACGGGTCTAAAACAACTTCACTCGCTGAATCAACTCGAAACGCCCTCCTTAAGAAAGGTATGAGAATTGCACCAAATGAAGCCTCTGCCGACTATGTGGTCTATATAGAAACCAAGCCTAGATCTGGGGAAGACGTCCAAGGATTTAACGTTGCGTTTATTGATGGAAGATTTACCCTGAACGACAATAAAACCAGCTCATCTATTTTCGAACATAGTATTAATGGAGTAAAAGGAGTTCAACTTTCACAAGAAAATGCAGTTCTCGAAGCATATAAAAAAGAAGCTGAAAACATTGAGTCAACCCTAATTAGTGAAATAATTAAAATTATTTTGTAAGTTTGGCACAGTAACTGAAAATACCAATTCAACTAATATCATTACAAAATGAAAACACGCATTACCCTCCTAGCAATTGCATCATTGACTATGCTTGCTATACCTTCTTGTAAAAAGAATAAAGAAGAAGTAAAAACACCAGACCCTAAAGGCGAAGTTATTATCAATGAATTCTGCGCAGGATCTGAATATAAGAGCACAAAAGAAGCGTTCCGCTCTACTGCAACTGGTGAGAGCATGGATCGCGAAACAGCTAAGAAAAAAGCACGCTCAAATGCAATGTCAGAAATGGCAAAAACAATTAGCGCAACAATGAAAATTGTTGGTGACAATTACGTTAGTTCAACTGAAGTTAACAACAAAGAAGAAGTTACTGAGTCATTTAACGAAATGGCGCGTACAGTTGTGGACCAAGAACTTCGCGGTTGTATGGAAATCTGTGAAAAATTAACTCAACGTCCTGACGGAACATACGTAAGTTATGTTGCTCTTGAGTTAAGCGGTAACACAATTGCAGATGCATACCAAAGTGGTTTGTCTAAAAATGAAAAATTGAAAGCAGACTACAACTACGAGAAGTTCAAAGAGACTTTCGACAAAGAAATGGAAAAACTTTCTCAAGGTAAATAAGATAACACCTCTTCGAAAAGGTCACTTCGGTGACCTTTTTTTTTCACCATGAAATCAATTTACACCCTCATATTGACTTTTGTTTTTGGCCTTGGTTACACCCAATCAACGCTAAAACTTCATGTTGAAAATTTCCCTTCCCAGAATACCAAAAAAGTATTTTTGGAGGCCTTCGAAAAAGATCAATGGCAAATACTTGCTACTTCTGATTTAAGTGATCTTGGTTCTGCTGAAATTAGTTTCGCACCTTCTCACATTGGTCAATACCGGTTACGCTTCTCGGGCGCAGGAAAGACCTGGACCGACTTCTATATTAATCCAAAGTCTCTTCCGCAGGCCATTGATTTAACTATCGATTTTCCAAAACTAAACGGACTTCCGACATCACTGTACAAATCAGCTGAACAGTCTGATTATGTTGAATTAGCAACGCTGTACGCTGCTCTGCAAATGGAATATGATACGTACAAATCTATCTCGCATCCCGCTTTTTTGAATAAGCAAAAAATCATCAATAATGAGTCTTTGGCAAAATCAAAAGAAGGTCAAACATCAGAGGTGTACTCCACCTTCGCTCCCCTTTTCTGTCGACGACTTCCACAAGATTTCATGCAATTCGATAGCACCATTTATTTCAAACATTTTCTCGGAAACGTTGACTACAACAATGAAGCAATACTGTTCCACTATGCTTTAGTGCGTGGACTAAACCAATATTTCAATCAGCTTTACAAGTCCTATCCGAAAGAATACGCTCAAAAATTTACAGATGAGCTATTGGGAAGAATGGGAGAAAATGAAGCCGTAAACCAATACCTGCATTCTTTCATTTTGAGCAAGATGTTAGACTACAAAAATGAAGAAGGGCTTTCCTATTACTTGAACAATTACGCCGACGGATGTTCAGACAATGCCTCATTCAGCGTAAACACGAAAAACCTCATTGAAGCGCTAAAGAATTGTGCGCCGGGCAAAAAAGCAGCAGAGCTAAAATATCCCAATATCGAGGGGAAATTAATTTCATTGGAAGAAACGTGTAAAAAAAATAAAATCACGTTAGTCATGTTTTGGCGAAGCAATTGCTCGCACTGCGAAGAGTTCCACCCTCAACTTCAAGAGATTTACAAAAGGCACCACGAAAAAGGATTAGAAGTATACGCCATATCTATAGACAAGGAAGAAGCGCCTTGGAAAAACCATTTAGCATCGCACCAGCAACCTTGGATAAATGTGCTTCCGCCAATGGATAAGCGCCCGCACCTGGCCAAACATTACCCTTCCCCATCTACTCCTACGCTTATTGCGCTAGACAGCAACATGAAAGTCATTAGTAGACTCATCATGAGAAGTAAGTTAGAAAATTTCCTTGAAGAAAATAAGGCATATTTTGAATAACCCACTACTTTTGTGCTTTACAAATCAGAATGAGCAAAGTAGACGTATTGTTAGGCCTTCAATGGGGAGATGAAGGAAAAGGGAAAATTGTCGATGTATTAACTCCGAAATATGACATTGTAGCCAGATTTCAAGGCGGACCCAATGCGGGCCACACCCTCGAGTTTAACGGAACAAAACATGTCCTTCACACTATACCTAGCGGTATATTCCACAACCACGTAACAAACGTTGTTGGAAATGGGGTTGTTATCGACCCAATCGTTTTCGCAACTGAGATAGAAAAACTCATTGCAAAAAATGTCGATGTAGCTGCGCGACTTCTTATTTCAAAGAAAGCCCATCTGATTCTTCCTACCCACAAGCTATTAGACGCAGCCTCTGAAGCTGAAAAAGGCAAATCAAAAATTGGGTCTACCCTGAAGGGAATAGGTCCCACTTATATGGATAAAACGGGGCGTAACGGCCTTCGCATTGGTGATATTCTTTCTGAAAACTTCAGCGAGAAATACAACACATTGGTAGAAAAGCATAAAAAAATGCTTTCGCATTTTCAATTCGAATATTCTCTCGATGAAATGGAAGCCGCTTGGTTTCAAGGTGTCGAAGTATTAAAGACATTAACTTTCATTGATAGCGAGAATTATTTACACAAAGCCATCCGTGACGACAAAAAGATTTTAGCTGAGGGTGCACAAGGCTCACTTCTCGACATCGACTTCGGATCTTACCCCTTTGTTACTTCGAGTAACACAGTGGCAGCCGGTGCTTGCACAGGACTCGGTGTGGCTCCAAATTCAATAGGTTCAGCCTTTGGAATATTCAAAGCATATTGCACACGTGTTGGAAGCGGACCATTTCCTACCGAATTAGAAAATGAAGTTGGGGAACGCATGCGCAAAGAAGGAAATGAATTCGGCTCAACAACTGGACGCGCTCGTCGTTGCGGTTGGCTCGACATTCCTGCACTTCGCTATGCATGCCGTTTAAACGGAATAACGGAGTTGTACATGATGAAAGCAGACGTTCTCAGCATTTTCGAAGAAATTCATGTATGCACACATTATGAAATAAACGGCACAAAAACTGACGAAATGCCATACGATTTGCTCGATGGAAAAGTTGTGCCTATGTATACTACTCTAAGAGGATGGAACAAAGATTTAACAAAAATTAGATCTATCGAAGAGTTCCCTCAAGAGCTTTCAGATTACATTGCATTTATTGAAAAGGAGTTGGAAATTCCTATCACTTATGTTTCTGTAGGACCGGACCGTGAGCAAACAATTGTTAGATAATCCAAGAGCAATACAACATCTCGTCAAAATAGTTCTCGTAACGCTTTCAGCCTTTCTCCTTTCGCAGCATGCAGAAGGACAAGGTAAGCACGTGCAGTTGGTTCATTCCGATAAAATTGCATTCAATAAAAATCTAGTTAACGGACAGCGTCTTATTGGTCACGTTCATTTGAATTTCGATGGCACAGATTTCCTTTGCGACTCGGCATACAAATTCAACAACGGTAATTTTCAAGCATTTGGAAATATTCGCGTAAATAAGCCGGGAGAATATTCAATCTCCGGAAAAAGACTTTTCTTCACAGACGCAACACAATCTGCCACACTCAATGAAAATTGTGTTTTCACTGATGGTGCAATGACATTAACGTCGCCCAACATGTCTTATAACATGAAGACTGAAGTTGCAACCTATTCAGGCGGTGGAAAAGTCGTTTCCAGTAAAAACAACAATGAATTAGTTTCACAAACAGGACGATACCACAGCCCTTCGAACAACTTCACTTTTCGAAAAAAAGTGACTGTTAAAAATAAGGATTACACCGTTGTTTCAGACACGATGCTGTACAACACTATTACAGAAATATCTTATTTCTATGGCCCAACAACTATTACTGGGAAAGACCTTGAAATAAAATGTGAGAATGGCTATTTCAATTCAAAAACAGAGACCTGCAGTTTTAAAAAAAATGCACGAGTTAAATCAAAAGAGCAGACTTTATTCGGAGACAGCATTTACTACAACGGAAAAGAAAAATGGGGTGAGGCATTTAAAAA
This sequence comes from Flavobacteriales bacterium, assembly GCA_044349305.1. Classification (GTDB taxonomy): domain Bacteria; phylum Bacteroidota; class Bacteroidia; order Flavobacteriales_D; family Sanyastnellaceae; genus CAIZGX01. The sequence continues at coordinate 14,102 of JBIKRF010000031.1, read as the reverse complement.
CGTAATTATCGTAGACAACAATTCAGACTTAACTATTCGAGGAAACTACGGAAGGCATGAAGAAATCAATGAAATTGCATGGGTGACGGGAAAAAGTATCCTTGAAAAAACGCTAGAAAATAAAGACACGCTTTTCATTGTCGCAGACACCCTTTTCGCAAAGAAAACGAGTGAAGACACGCGAAATATTAAAGCTTATCACAATGTGCTGTTATTCAGCAAAGATTTGCAAGGAAAGTGTGATTCACTTTCTCTTTCTGAATCAGATTCAATCATGCGCATGTTCTACGCTCCCGTTTTATGGAACGACGACAATCAACTTACAGGATCAGAGATTAATATGCACTTTAAAAACGACAGCTTAGATTTTCTATTCGTTCCCGAAAATAGTTTTTTAGCTTCTGAGGTTGTTCCAGGTTATTTCAATCAGATAAAAGGAAAATCGTTGACTGGTCAATTCATTAAAAATGACTTGCACGAAGTTCAAATAAATGGCAATGGCCAAATTGCATATTTCTCTACAGAAGAGAAAAACAGTAAAACAAAACTTACGGGATTGAATCGCACCGATTGTTCGAATATTCGTATCGAACTGAAGGAAAAGGCTATTGAAAAAGTCATATTGGAAAATGAACCGAATAGTCTATACAACAGCATTAAAAAAGCAAAATCCTCACAATTCAAATTGGAGGATTTTACATGGCGCGGAAATGAGCGTCCTAAATCGAAAGAAGACCTCTTGAAATTACGCGAATAAAGGTCTCGAAGACATTTGTTCATGCACTTCCATTTTCACCGCTCGAATTACATCTTCGTTTGAAGCATTCGAAATAACTTTATCAATTGCATTTGCAACGAAGGACATATCGCTTGCATTCAACCCGCGAGTAGTAATGGCCGGAGTGCCGATACGAATTCCGGAAGTAACAAATGGAGACTTATCGTCGAAAGGAACCATATTCTTGTTCACTGTGATTTCTGCACTAACCAACGCTTGTTCAGCATCTTTTCCCGAAATGTTTTTATTCCGAAGATCAATCAGGAAACAGTGGTTATCTGTACCCCCCGATACTATCTCATATCCTTTGGCTAAAAGGTGATTCGCAAGTTCGCTAGCGTTAGCAATTACTTGTTTTCCGTATGTTTTAAAATTTTCTGTTAGCGCTTCGTTGAAAGCAACCGCCTTCGCAGCTATAACATGCTCCAATGGACCACCTTGCATTCCCGGGAAGACACCACTATCTAAAACCGATGAAAGCGAGCGAACTTCACCTTTCATTGTTTTCAATCCAAGCGGATTGGCAATTTCATTTCCAACCATAATAACACCACCTCGTGGGCCGCGTAATGTTTTGTGAGTTGTAGAAGTCACAATGTGACAATGTGGAAATGGATGATTTAACAAGCCAGCTGCTATTAATCCTGCTGGGTGCGAAATGTCGGCCATTAAAACAGCCCCAACTTCATCTGCAATTGCTCGGAAAGCCGCATAATCCCAGTCGCGGCTGTAGGCGCTTGCCCCGCAAATAAGAAGTTTCGGTTTGCAAGCAAGTGCTTTCTCACGAACCTTATTCATATCTACTCGTCCTGTTTCTCGCTCAACTCCATAGAAAAACGGTCGGTACAATTTACCTGAATAGTTCACTGGTGAGCCGTGAGTAAGATGCCCACCTTGAGAAAGGTCTAATCCTAAAATAGCATCGCCTGGATTTAGAACAGCTAACATAACTGCGCTATTCGCATTGGCTCCGCTGTGCGGTTGAACATTTGCCCAAGAGGCACCAAACAACTGTTTCAAACGGTCAATTGCAATCTGCTCAACTTTATCCACTACTTCACAACCACCATAGTATCTCTTCTTTGGCAGTCCTTCCGCATATTTATTGGTCAGCACAGAGCCCATAGCCATCATCACTTCATCACTTACATAATTTTCTGAAGCGATAAGCTCTACTCCATTGGTTTGACGAACCCTTTCGCGTTCAATTAAGTCGAAAATAATCTGGTCTTTCATCTTGAAATATTATTGGTCAAAAGTAAGGTCGTTATCACCAATACAATAACATTCAAGAACCAAAGCTTTTCCACCAATGCACGAACTTATTCACTTCGTTTTTATGTTTGCATCATGATTAGAAAAATATTCATTGTTTTGAGTGTTTTATTTGTTGGGTTTTGCCAAGGGCAAATCGTGGACAATCGCGAAGGAAAAGCATTTCAACAAGAAATGTTTTTTAGCCAAGAGTTCTTATGGCAAAACAAAATTTCAACAATTACTGGCGTTTGTCAAATGAAACGAACGGGTAAAGCAATTGAAAACAGACCTGACATTACCGTTTATCATTTCAATGAAACCGGACAACTTGCCAAGATTGATGCTGTAACCAGTGTCTTAAGTATGGTCGACAGCACACAAATTATTTTCGACCGAAACGAATTAGGCCTGGTTCAAAACAGAAACGAACTTGGTCGAAACGGTTACAATACGACATCTTTCTTCTATGACCACAAAGGAAGAGTGGAGAGAATTGACAATTCTGTCTCTGAAAACAAAAGCATCGAGAAATTAAAGCTTGTTCCTGGACTCACTGTTACGGTGAATTCAGAATCATTCAAATACAGCGAACCCTCTGCATTAATCTTGCGAAAGGAAAGTTTGAACAACTACGGACTTCCCTATTCCATTGATCTCATTTATCGCGATTCCTCTGGCTTTGTTCTTCGCGAGGAAAAGGAACTCACGCTGAGCGGAAAGAATTTGAGCAAGGAGTATAGCTACAACGACAAGGGTTGGATTGCTGAAATCACGACCGTTGAAAACTCTTCCAAAAAAGAAACCAAGCGTGAGACATTTCAATACGACAGAATTGGAAATCTAATTAAAGTCTCATACTACACAAATGCTGTCCTGAAAAGGGAAATTGAAATTTTGTATACTGCCACATCATTCATAGAAGCGACCTTAGATCAGGACATGGGCTCTAAAGACATTCTGATAACAAAATACACTTACGAATTCAGAAAATGAAACTGATTTCCTTCCTCTTCTTTATTCTAGTGGGAACTATTGTTTACGGACAACCCGGAAATGATGTGATTACTCCAGAAAATGCTCGTGCAAAGCAAAAAGAACAACACGATCAAATCGAGAAGGAGTATCTGAAAAACGTGGAGAAACATCAGAATGCACAAGGAAAAAAAGGCAAAAGAAAAATGAAGCGACACATGAAACAATCTATGCGCATGCGTCGACTTGGAAATAAGCCTTGGTACAAGCGTATTTGGATTCGCAGACAATAATTGGGCTTAGAAAAGTAAAAAAAACAATCGATTCGTTTTCGAAACAACCTAAAAAAAGAAGAATTTCGAACGGGTTGATTTAGTTTTACCAATGAGTTCTACTCAACACGCCTACCACATTGATAATCAGAACAAATAACAAAAAAATACAAAGATTGATTTAACGAACTTTGGGAATTAACCTAAGCTTGCCTTATTTTAGCGCCCGTTGTATAGTTTAATAATTCCTTAACCCGGTTTTTATGCAGAGAAAATTTTACCTGCTTTTGAGTTTAATTGCCCTTTCAGTATCTAGTGTTCTTGCACAAGGAAATGGCGGAACTTTGAAAGGAAAAGTCATTGATAAGGAGACGAAGAAACCTCTTCCTTTCGTGAATGTCGTTCTGTTTTTGAATGGAAATCTGATTACAGGTGGACAGACAGATCCAGATGGACAATTTACCATTAAACCAATTGACCCAGGGACCTACGAGGTTCAATTCAACTTTGTTGGATACCAAACACAAAGTCAAACAGGGATTCCAATTTCTGCAGGAAAAATTCAATTCGCGAATGCAGAATTGAGTCCTGGGGTAGAAATGAACACCGTAGAGATTAAAGAATACCGCGTTCCTCTTATCGACAAAGATGGTGGAGCTTCCGGAGGAACTGTAACTCGTGAGGAATTAGAGAAAATGCCTAGTCGTGATGCACTTGGCCTTGCACAAACGGTTGCTGGGGTGAGTTCTGCTGGTACTGGAGGCGGAATTTCTATTCGTGGTGCACGTACAGGTTCAACTTGGATTTACATCGACGGAATGAAAGTACGTGGATCAACATCTCTTCCAAAATCTGCTATTGAAGAGGTTTCTGTTATCACAGGTGGTATTCCAGCGAACATCGGAGATGCAACAGGAGGGGTAATCAACATTTCACTTCGTTCAGCGTCTTCAGATTACACCGGAAGTTTGGAGGCTATTACTTCAGGATTTAAAGTTGGAGACAAGGCTGTTGGCCTTGATTACTACGGATACAATCTATTGGAAGCGTCTTTATCAGGACCAATATTATTCAGAAAAAAAGAAGACGGTTCTAAAGGCAGACCTATTCTAGGGTTCTTCCTTTCTGGAAACTACAACGATATTGTGGATGGTGGACCAACCTTTGGAGGAGTTTACCGAATGAAAGAAGATGCTCGTCAAGCTATTCTAGCTGACCCATTGCGTCAAAACGTTCAGGCCGATGGTACTGTGAATGGAGCATTGTATAATGCCGACTTCCTTACTTCAGATGACTTCGAAAAAATTAACACACGCATGAACGTGCGTTCAAAAACGGCTAGCATTGTTACGAAAATTGACTTGAATGCTTCTGAGAATGTAACATTTACATTTGGAGGAACCATGCAAGTGAGTCGTGGAAATGGTTTTGACTATGGCAATATGCTTTCTAACTGGCAAAACAACCAGCAAATCACAGGAGTTGACTGGAGAGCCTATGCGAAATTTGCGCAACGTTTTAAAAATGCGGAAGATGAATCAGCTAGTTCAAATCTGAAAAACGTTTTTTATCGTATTCAAGCAGATTTCCAGCACGGTTACAACAAATCTGAAGATGCTGAGCATGGCGACAATTTGTTCAGATATGGTCACGTTGGAACTTTCGACATCTATAGAAGACCTTCATACACCCTCAACAGTTCTGGTAACTTCTTCGAGCAGAACGGATGGCAAGATGTGAATGTTAATTTCACTCCTTCTGAGTACAACCCGGATTTAGCTGCTATCACAAACCAATTCTTCACACTCTTTAACACCAATCCGTATGTGACAGAGGTGCTTAACGGTACAGATGGAATTATTACTGATACTCAATTCTTCGACCCAACCATTAACGATTTCACTTCTGAGACTGAGCAAATCGGAAACTCTCCGTATGCTTCTATTACAAACATTCAGGGTGGAAACGGATTAGTAAACGGTCAACAACCTTCAGACACCTACGGCCTATGGTCACACATTGGAGCTAAATCGAACAATTATAGCGTTTCAAACACCAATCAATTCCGCATTTCAGGTTCTGGATCTGCTGATATTGGAGACCACGCGATTGAAGTCGGTTTTGAATTTGAGCAACGTAAGGATGCTGGTTACCAAATCAATCCGATTGGACTTTGGACACTTGCTCGTCAATATGCCAACTACCATAACCAAGAATTAAACACAGACGACCCTACTTATTTCAATAATGGTACATACACCTACATCGATTATAGCAATCTTGTAGGAACAGGTCAGTTTGAGTTTGACTACAATTTGAGAACAGCTTTGGGTCTTGATCCTTATGGCACAGACTTCATCAATACCGATGGACTGAGTCCTGATTTCCTTACTGTGGATATGTTTGGAGCTAGCGATTTATTAAACTCGGGAAATAATGTTGTCACTTACTTTGGTTATGACCACAGAGGAAACTTGCTTAACAGAAAGCCTTCTTTAGATGATTTCTTCTCTGAGCGCTATACCTTAGGAAATGAATCTTACTATACCCGTGCTGTCGGTGCATTCGAACCTGTATACATTTCAGGTTACGTTATGGATAAATTTGCATTTGACGATTTGATTTTCAACGTTGGTCTTCGTATTGACCGTTATGACGCCAATCAATACGTGCCAAAGGATCCTTATGTAATAAGCGAAGCCTATACAGCTGGTGAGGTTGACTTCTCTAGCTTTGGCGCAACTAGACCAGCAAACATTGGAGATGATTTCGTTGTCTATGTAGACGACATTCGCAATCCAACTGCCATTCAAGGTTACCGCGATGGTGACAACTGGTACAACGCTCAAGGTACTCTTGTTACCGATCCGTTCACAAGCATTGCAGCTGGCGGTAAAATCAACCCGTATTTGAGTGTTGATCCAGATGCAGCATTAACAAGCAAGGCGTTCAAGGAATACGTTCCTGCAGTTAACTTCATGCCTCGTGTTGCCTTCTCTTTCCCTATTTCTGAAGAAGCATTGTTCTTCGCTCACTATGACATCTTAACGCAACGTCCAACTTCAAGCAATCGCTTCAATCCAGTTGATTACTTGTATATGGAAAACAGGAACGTGTTATTGAATAACCCGAACCTTCGTCCTGAAAAAACAGTTGACTATGCTCTTGGTTTCCAACAAGTACTTTCTAAGACATCTTCTATTAAAATTGAAGCGTTCTACCGTGAGTTACGTGATATGATTCAAGTTCGTAAATTCAACGGAGCTTACCCAAGTACGTATAGCGCATTCGGTAACTTAGATTTCGGTACTGTTAAAGGATTAACCTTGACTTACGATTTAAGAAGAACAGGTAACCTTTGGATGAAAACGTCTTACACCTTGCAATTCGCAGACGGTACAGGATCGAATACACAAACGCAATTAGCCCTAATTAATGCTGGTCTTCCTAACTTACGTACTGTTTCTCCTTTCAACTATGACCAACGTCACCGTATCGTTACTACTGTAGATTACCGTTATGGAGAAGGAAAAGAATACAACGGTCCAGTATGGTTCGGAAAACAAATTTTCGCAAACACAGGTGCTAACCTTATCGCGAACTTAGGTTCCGGCACTCCATACACTGCTCAAGTGTTCCCAACTCCTATAACAGGTGAAATTAGCCCAACAACAGCTGGGGGAATTAACAGCGCTCGTCTACCATGGCAGTTTTCTGTTGACATGAACTTCGATAAAAACTTCAGTTTAACTTTTGGCGGAGAGGGTGACAAAAAGAAAGCTGCTAACTTGAACGTATATCTTTGGGTTACGAACTTGTTAAACACACAAAATGTGACAAGCGTTTACCGCTTTACGGGTACTCCTGATGACGATGGATATTTGGCAGCTGCACAATATCAAAACGTAATCAACACACAAAACTCACCGTCTTCATTCCGAAATTACTACAGCATGTTCGTGAATAACCCTTACAACTTGGGTTCTCCACGTCAAATACGTTTAGGAGTAAGATTTGATTTTTAATTTTTTGAGAAAATGAATTATTCAAAAAGCATGAGAAAGAAAATATACATAAGTCTAGTTGCTTTGGCACTTGGATTTGCGAACCAAGCTTTCGCATACAAGTCCATTCTGGAAAATTCTGGAATGGTTCAAAACAACGAAATTGTAACTGATTCACGCGCTGCTCTTTGCGCGCCTGCAACAGGACTTAGAGACTTAGCGTGGAATAACGTTAAAGCGTTGATTGAAACAGGCGGTTCTATGTGGCAAAACCGCTCCCTGAGCCGCGCTGCTTACGAAGTACCAAAAGGTGGCGGAGTATCTTCGATATACGCAGGAGCTTTGTGGATGGGAGGTATCTCACCTGACCAACAGTTAAAACTTGCTGCTGTTCGTTTTAGAACAGATGGTAACGACTACTGGCCAGGACCACTGAGCAATGACGGTACCGCTTCTGTTACTGAATCGACTTGCGAACAGTACGATAGATTCTTCGTTTCATTACGTCAAGATGCGCAAAAGCACCGCGCTTATTTCGATTGTATTGCAGCAGGTGGAACTGATTGTGCGACAGATTACGCTATTCCAGGTTATTTCTACGAATACCCGGCGATTGGAAACACAGCCGCTGGTCAAGATTTATATCTAGCGCCTTTCTACGATTACGACCAAGATGGTTTCTACAATCCTCAAAATGGTGACTATCCATGGTACGATTTCTTGAGAGAAATTAATTGTGCTGAGCGTCGCAGAGAAGATATTGTTCCGTTGTATGGTGACCAAACGTACTATTGGATTTTTAACGATAAAGGAAATGCTCACACAGAATCTCAAGGCCAACCAATTGGAATGGAAATTCGTGCACAGGCTTTCGCATTTACTTCGAATGACGAGGTAAATAACATGACTTTTTACAACTACGTTTTGATTAATCAAGGTTCACAAACCTTAACTGAGACCTACTTCGGATCATGGGTTGACCCCGATTTGGGAACTTCAACGGATGACTATGTTGGTTGTGATGTTCAACGTGGTTTAGGATATTGCTACAATGGTGATGCATTCGATGAACCAACATCTTCTTCTTTAGGATATGGATCGAATCCTCCAGCGGTAGGTGTTGACTTTTTTGAAGGTCCTTACCAAGACAATGACAATAAAGATAATCCACTCACCGAAGATATTATTGACGCGATTGACCAAGACGGTATCCCTTACAAAGGTTTGGGTATTGGTTATGGCGATGGCGTTTTAGATAACGAACGTTTCGGAATGCGCAAGTTTGTTTACTACAACAATAGCCAAAACCCTGTGAATGGTGAACCCGCTTTACCGAGCCACTTCTACAACTACATGAGAGGTTTCTGGAAAAACGGACAACGCATGAATTATGGTGGTAACGGAGCTTCCGGAGCAAATGTTACAGACATTTCAGCCGATTACATGTTCCCAGATGATACCGATCCACTTCATTGGGGAACAGGTGGAGTTATTACTGATGATTGGTCTGAAGAGTCTGAAGGTAATCCACCAAATGACCGTCGTTTTATCCAAGCTGCAGGTCCATTTACTTTGAAGCCTGGTGACTACAATAACATTACCTTAGGGGTAGTTTGGGCGAAAGCTAATAGCGGAGATCCATTCGAATCTGTAAGATTGCTTCGTGAATTCGATGACAAAGCACAATCATTATTCGACAACTGTTTTGAGCTAGTATCTGGTCCTGATGCTCCAGATGTAGCAGTTCAAGAATTAGATAAAGAAATCATTCTTATGCTTAAGAATGAGAACGCCATCTCTACAAACTTCCAAGAAAACTATGGACCTGACCAAGGTGGTTTCGACCCAAGTATTCCAGAAGAATTAGCAGATGGAACTCAATTAACATTAGAAGATCGTTCTTATAAGTTTGAAGGATATTTGGTATACCAACGTGTAAACGACGACGTAAGCGCGAATGATTTAGGCGACATTGAAAAGGCTCGTTTAATTGCACAGTGCGACGTTGAAAATGGAATTGGTCGTATCATCAATTTCTCTCGTGATCCTATCACGGGTTACATCGTACCAGAACTTAAAGTTGATGGTGCCGATGCTGGAATTCAGCGTTCATTCCGTGTTACAACAGATGCATTCGCTACAGGCAACAGCGCACTTGTAAACCACAAGACCTATTACTTCATGGTCATTGCGTATGGTTACAACAACTATTCACAGTACGATATCTCTTTAGAGAAAGGCCAGGATGAAGCATTCCTTTCTTCTAGAAAGAGTGCGATTGGTGAAATTCAAAAAATATCAGCGATTCCGCATATTCCTTCCCCTGAATTGGGAGGTACTATTCAAAATTCCAGCTACGGCGATGGTGTTCCATTGACTCGTATTGAAGGAAAAGGAAACGGTGCCAATGACCTGTTATTAGGTTCAGAAACAGAAGCGATTATTCTTGCAAATAACAACATCAGTGAATTAACTTATGCTCCTGGCAAAGGTCCTGTTCAAGTTAAAGTTGTAGATCCATTGCGAGTTCCTTCAGCAGATTTCGAACTTCGATTAAAATCAACTGTTTTCGGAGAAGATACACCTGATAGCATGTATTGGGAATTAGAGAATCTCGATAATGGGACAATCTATGGCACCTACAAGAAATTCAATACCTCAAGTGAGGATGTAATTCTAGACTGGGGACTTTCTGTAACTTGGGGACAATACGATTACCAAGTAGATGGCACTGAAGTTAAACATTACACCGAACTTCTTTCATCTTCCGTTTCATACAACGATCCATCTAAACCTTGGCTAATGGGTATTGAAGATGCAGAAGGTTTCTCTGAACAAAACTGGATTCGCGCCGGAAGTGTGAAAACAGAAGGTACCGATCCTCAGGCTCTTTCTGAAGCTCTTTTCGATGATTATGAGCAAGGAACTGGGGACTTCCCTTTCACAGATGAGCAAGAAAAATATGAAGCAGTAGCCGGAGGCACATGGTCACCATATTGCTTGGTATCTGGAACCGAACTCGATCCAAATGATGCAACAATTGTTGTCAATAACGTTGCCCCAACAACGAAAGCTTTGTACGGCGATCTTGACATCTTAGATCAGCAGCGCAAATCAAACATCAGAGGTTTGAACAACATCGATGTTGTATTCACAAAGGATAAATCCAAATGGACTCGTTGTCCAGTATTGGAAATGCAATTCACTCCTGCCCTAGCTGAAGATAACGATGGTGATAACACCGTTGACCCTGAAAAAATGAAAGTACGTCGTGCTCCTTCTGTAGATAAAAATGGAAGAAAAGCAGGTCAAGCTGGATATAATGGCGCTGAAGGTGATTTAGTCTCTTCAATTGGAATGGGTTGGTTCCCAGGATATGCTATTGATCTTAGCACTGGAGAAAGATTAAACATGGCGTTTGGAGAAGACAGTTGGTTAGTGGGTGAAAACGGCCGAGATATGATCTGGAATCCTACTTCACGTTTGTACAACAATAACGGACAACCACTTTTCGCAGGTCAGCACTGGATTTATGTATTCAAAAACCTTCGTTGGGAAGATTACTCAGCGACAAATCCAGCTTCAAGCCTAGCCCTTTCACCAGCGTATGACAACGGAGAGTTCTTATATAGCAAACTTTCTGACCCATCAATCAGCTCTTCCAACTGGAAAAAAGTATTCCGCGGTTGCACTTGGGTTGGCAGTGGTATGGTTAATCCTGATCATCCCTTGTTATCTGTTGAAGATGGATTAATCCCGAACGACGTTCGTATTAGCATTCGTGTTGCTAAACCATATAGCAGTTACGCATACAACAATCCTGATATTTCTACCACTGCAGGTTCTATTAATGAATGGAGAAACGTATATACGTTCTCTACCAAGAACATTGCAACTACCCTAAACGATGCAAACACTCTAACATCAGCGTTAGACATCATCAATGTTGTTCCTAATCCATACTATGCGTTTAGTTCATATGAAACAAATAAACTAGACAACCGAGTTAAGATTACGAATCTTCCAGATATCTGTACAATAACCATTTATGATTTGAATGGTAACAGAATCAGACAATTCAAAAAAGCGGATAAAATCACAAGCGTGGACTGGGACTTGAAGAACGAAAGAAACATTCCAATCGCTTCTGGAACATACATCATTCACGTTGATGTACCGGGAATTGGAGAGAAAATATTGAAATGGTTCGGCATTATGCGTCCGGTTGACTTGAATAACTTCTAATTGAAAAACGAATTACGATCATGAAAAAATCAATCATATCACTCTCCCTGATTTTAGGAATAACCTCATCGTTATTTGCGGGAAATCCTGATAGATCTGGATCAGCTGGTGCGAGTCACTTGCTGGTGAATCCGTGGGCTCGTTCTTCAGGATTAGGAAATGCATCTTTATCGTCAGTTACTGGAGTTGAAAGTGTGTTTTTAAATGTTGCAGGTTTAGCTTTCACTAAAAAAACCGAATTGCTATTCACCAATACCCAATATTTCGTTGGAACAGGTATCAAATTGAACGCTGCTGCTTTCGGTCAAAAAATCGGGAAATCAGGAGCTTTTGGTTTATCGGTTGTAAACATGAATTTCGGAGATATATCTCGTACTACCGAAGATTTACCAGAAGGAGGAATTGGATCTTTCACCGTAAACTATTCCAACATAGGAATTAGCTTCGCGAAAGAATTTTCCAACAGTATCTACGGTGGACTTACTGTGCGCCTCATTAGCGAAGCAATCTATAACGTTCGTTCACAAGGTGTGGCATTCGATGCCGGTATTCGTTATGTTACTGGAGAGAAAGACAATGTAAGATTTGGAATTACACTTCGCAACGTTGGTCCTCCAATGCGCTACAAAGGCGATGGTTTGACTGTTTCTGCTGTCATTCCTGCAAGTGGAAATACCTTAACTGTTGAACAGCGCTCCCAAGCTTACGAGATGCCATCTATGGTTAATGTTGGTTTCGCTTACGATTTTCTTATGAAAGAAAACATGAAACTAACAGCCAATACTGCCTATACGTCTAACTCTTTCAGCAAAGACCAAATTGCAGTGGGAATGGAGTACAGCTTACGCAATAGACTGTTTTTAAGAGGCGGATACCAGCAAGATATTGGAACAAACACTACCTACAATGCTAAAAGTGCATTATCAGGACCTACTGCTGGTATGACCGTTCAACTTCCTGCAGGTGATAACGGTAGCGTAATTGGATTGGATTATTCTTATCGTATCACTAATCCTTTCAACGGAATTCACAGCATAGGAATTCACATTACGCTTTAATAATTCTTACTATATTTGTTTAGAAACCTCGTTCGCGGGGTTTCTTTATTTTAATACATACACGACATGTCACACATTGCCTATTACACAGCCGAGGGACTTAAAAAATTAAAAGACGATCTTTATAATCTAAAAATGGTTGAACGTCCTAAAATTAGTCAGCAAATTGCTGAAGCGAGAGATAAGGGAGATCTAAGTGAAAATGCAGAGTATGACGCTGCAAAAGAGGCTCAAGGACACCTTGAAGCACGAATTGCTAAGATGGAAGATCTTGCAGCGAATGCGCGATTAATCGATGATTCACACATAGACAATTCAAAGGTTTTCATTCTTTCTCGTGTTAAATTGAAAAACTTAAAAACGAATACCGAAGTTGAATACACCCTAGTAGCCGAAAACGAAGCTAATCTTGCAGATAAAAAAATAAGTATTGATTCCCCCATCGGTAAGGGTCTCCTAGGAAAGAAAGTTGGTCAAATTGCAGAAGTACAAGTGCCAGCAGGGATTCTTCAACTCGAAATTTTAGATATCAATCGCTAATGGCCTCACTTTTCACACGAATCATTAACGGTGAAATTCCCTGCTATAAAATTGCAGAAGATGCTCATTTCATTGCATTTTTAGACATATTACCCGTAGCTAAAGGACATACGCTCGTTGTTCCTAAAAAAGAAATAGACTACATTTTCGATTTGCCAGTTGAAGAGCTTCAAACCCTTAATTTATTTGCAAAAGAAGTTGCTCGTAAAATTCAGACTGTAATTCCTTGTAAAAAAATTGGTGTCAGCGTTATTGGTTTGGAAGTTCCACATGCGCATATGCATCTAATTCCAATCAATCACATACACGACATGAATTTCGAAAAAGAACGATTGAAATTTACACCCGCTGAATACCTAGTGCTAAGCACCGCTATTTCTAAAGCATAAAATTATCCCACATAAAAAAAGGCCCTATTTCTAGGGCCTTTTCTATGTTCTGAAGAATCTTAATTAGTTCTTCAACATTTTCTTTCTTGCAACTGCGTTGTTCGAAGTGTGAATCTCTACAGTGTACATTCCTGCAGACCAATTCGAAGAATCTACAAACACAACATCCTGATTAGTTGAATTTGAATTGTAAACCACTCTTCCCATTGCGTCGAATACACGAATTGCGCTCACACGCTCAGATGCGCGGATAGCAAATGATTCGTTCGCTGGATTTGGGAATACATTGAAAGAAACTTCTTCATTTTCTTCTACTCCAACGAAACAAGGACTAGTATCCAAGTTCAAAGCACAAGCGATACGTGGTGCAGCATAACCCATAATAGAATCACAATATGCCATTCCTTTAGCGGCAGACATATCTGGATTTGTTGCTAAACCGTTTGCGCTATTTGGATTGGTTGCAGCATCCCACCACTCCCAAGGTGCTGAATCATATTCCGCACCTACTGGGCGCTCCAAAGGAAATAATCCGTGGAAGCCATTGTTCGTTGAATTTGCTGCATCTGTATAAACTTGACCAGGCG
>JBIKRF010000108.1:0-7291 GCA_044349305.1 Flavobacteriales bacterium | reverse complement strand
AAAGATTATGGAAGAATTACTATAGAAAACAAAATACATTTGTAAACCTATTACAGGACTAAAAATGAACTGTAAACTAATAACAGGATTAACTAACTAAAGTGTAAACTTTTTTTAGGACGAGACAATGCCCATTGGGCGAATCTCTTTGAGGAATGCTTCGCGAATGTCCTACGAACGATTGTTTCTCGAGGGCGATTTCATCGCGAAGGTCCTTTGGACGAGGGTCTGCGACTTTCTAACAACAAAGTTCCAATTATGAAATAGGAATTACGCAGTAGGTATAAAACCTGTGGTTTTCTCATTACGACGTTCCAACAACGAAGTTCGTTCCACCGAATAAACAGCATATAAACTGCATATAAAAATTGGTGTTTTTTTTCAATCTCATGCATAGGTTTGAAACTAATAATTTCAAATCAAAAGTTCCATATTTGGGAACTTTTATATTATATTTGCATGAGAGTCATTGCCAAGAAATCGTTGAAGGAATTCTATGAAAAGAATGCTGAATCGAAACAGCCATTGCTCATGTGGTTTAAAGAGGTGAATAATGGAAAATGGAATAATCATAACGAGATGAAAGAATCTTTTTCTTCGTTAAGTATAATACCGAATGACAGGATTGTCTTTAACATTAAGGGGAACAAATACAGAATTGTAGCGAGAGTGAACTATGATTATCAAATTATCTGGATTCGTTTTGTGGGGACACATGCCGAATATGATAAGATTGATGCAACAAAAATATAAGAGACATGAACTGGAAAATTATAAAGACCAATAAACAATACAACGAAGCACTCAATCGATTGGAGGAAATCTTTAATTCAAAGAAGAATACTCCGGATGGAGATGAATTGGAGTTGCTATCCTTACTCATTGAGCATTACGAAAATAAACACTTTGCAATTGAGAACCCCGATCCTATTGAAGCCATTAAATTCAAACTAAAACAATTGGGACTTAAGCAACAAGATTTGGCCAGTGCTCTGGGGCTCAAAAGCCGCGCGAGCGAAATTCTCAATCGCAAAAGAAAACTAAACCTCGAGCACATTCGGAAAATACATGTTCTACTTGGCATCTCTTTGGAGGTGCTCATGAAGGAATATTGATCCCTTCTAGCGTTGCGAGGGTCCTTTAGACGAGGGTCTTCAAAGGTATTAATTACGCAATTCCAATTACATCGTAGGAATAAAACCTCCGGTTTTCCAATTACGTAGTTGATAATTATCATACCCCCTATTGAGCGCACTCATATCCATTTCTAAACGATTGTTGGAATTTCGGGCCTTGAAAAAATGAGCATGACCGTTAATCCCAATACTACCGTGAATGAACTGATGTGCCAGTTCGCTGAGCACTTCCCATTCCTGCGCCTGGCGCTGTATGAAGGTGTTGGTTCGAAGAAACGCGCGGCGACAGAAAACGACTTCGCTCTGAAATCCGGAGAAAAAAGCGTTGAGATAAAATTTGAAAGCACTGCCAAAGTGCGCGATTTCATTGACAACTTAGAAAGAATACTCGGTTGGAAAGTCCAAATACTTCGAAGTAGCGGAAAGCTCTACATTGAAACTTCCGTGACCGATCAATGGACCCTCGATAGACAAAACCAAGAGGGAGCTGAACTTTCAAGCAACCTCTAACCTATGCCAGAAAGTTGCTACCACTGTGGCGAAGCATGCGACAAAGAACGCCTTGTTCATCTTGAAAAAAACTACTGCTGCAACGGATGCCTGCAAGCTCGACTGCTCATCGACAACTCCATTCTCTGCGCTCCCGATGACGAAAACTTCGCTCCGCAAATAAATAACAAACGTAATTGGGAAGAACTTGACCTTCCTTCCATTGCCAATCGCTTCATTATCTATGAAGATAACGAGGTGAAACACGTGCGCTTCACCCTTTCAAACATACACTGCGCTTCATGCGTGTTCGTGCTCGAACACCTTCACAAACTTGAACCCGCCATTCTTAAAACCGAAGTCTTCTTCGCTGAAAAGTCCATTCGCATGGTTCTGCGAAAAGACATTCCACTATCCAAAGTGGCGAAACAATTGGCGCTGGTCGGTTATGCACCCGACATTGAAACCGTAGAATCTAATTCGAACGAAACTGAGAAAATTCGAAAATTCAGATTGCGTGCTTTGGTCATTGCCGGATTCTGCTTCGCGAACATTATGCTCTTCAGCATTCCTGAATACATGGATCTTGAAATGAAAAACGATCCGAGCTTCGTGTACTTCTTTCGAACCATAAACGTACTTCTCTCCCTACCCGTCTTCTTCTACAGCAGCATGGAATTCTATCGCGGTGCCCTATCTGGAATTCGGAATAAATTCATGCACATCGATTTCCCCCTAGTTATAAGTTTAATTGTGGCCTATTCGCGAAGCATCTACGAAGTGCTCTCGAACACGGGCTCGGGCTACTTCGATTCGTATTCAGGCATTGTGTTCTTCATGCTTATTGGACGACATTTTCAAGACCTTCGAACCGATAAACTCGGATTCGCAAAATCGTTCAAGAGCTACTTCCCTATTGTTATTTCAACCAAAAAAGGAAATCAGTTTCACAACATTCCATTGGCCGAAGTAAAAGAAAACGACGAGATTGAAATTCACAATCATGAAGTGATACCGGCCGACGGAACATTGCTTTCCGTTCAAGCCGAACTCGATTACGCTTTCGTTACCGGAGAGTCTGATCACAAAGAAGTTCTTGCTGGAACCCGCGTCTACGCCGGTGCGCGAAACTGCAGCGGCAGCATTCGTATTCGGGTTGAAAAAGTAATGGAAGACAGTCACCTGGGTTTGCTCTGGAACAAAGAGGCTCGCAAAGAAGAAAACGCCGAACGTCAAAGCTTCACGCACGTCGTAGCCAAATGGTTCACGCTCTTCCTTATGCTCATGTCATTCGGTGCATTTTTCATTCTTTATCCAACCAACGCCGACAAGGCTTTCCGCGCGCTCACAACAGCACTCATTGTGGCTTGTCCATGCGCCCTCCTACTCTCACATACCTTCACCACAGGAACAGCGTTGCGACTCTTGGCACAAGGAAAGTTACTCTTCAAGAATAGTTTTGTTCTCGACAAGTTGGCCACGCTTCAGGCGTTTTATTTCGATAAAACGGGAACTGTCACCAACACACACGAGGTGCGCGTAACCTACACGGGCGAAGCCCTTCAACCCGAAGAAAAAAATGCATTCGGAGAATTGCTTGCCGCTTCCCTTCACCCCATTAGTCAGTCATTGTTATCTTCCTTCCCAAGACAAGAAGGATGTTTTCTTACTGAATTTACTGAAACTCCGGGTATGGGTACTTCGGGAAAGGTGAACGGTATTTTTTTCGAATTGAATAAAAGTACCAATAAGCAAGGAACCGCTATTTGGATAAACGGAAAATGGCGCGGCGTCTTCAACCTAAAATTTGAAATTCGTAAAGGCATGCAAGAAATGCTGAAGCAATTGAAGTCTAGTTTCAAGTTAGGACTGTTATCTGGAGATACCGACGCAGACGATTTGCGCATGCGAAAACTCTTTCCTTTCGGAAGTGAGCTGGTGTACAAACTTAGTCCAATTGAAAAAGCCAACGGCATTGCCAAGATGGAAGAGTCTGTTCGCTGCGCATACGTAGGCGATGGTTTGAACGACACGGGGGCCTTACAAGAAGCCAGCGTGGGAATCTCGGTCAGCGATGCGCACCAGCGATTTACTCCAGCGGCCGACATTCTAATTCCGGGAGAACAATTGAAAAATCTTCCGGCAATCGTGGATTACGCGAAGGCGTGCAGACGCATTGTGTTTATGAGTTTCGGATTGTCACTTCTGTACAATGTGATTGGACTGTCTTATGCACTTACCGGAAATCTCTCTCCGCTTGTCGCAGCGGTGCTCATGCCCATAAGCACCTTCACCATTATTCTCTTTACCACCTCAGCCACACGCAACGCCTACAACAGGATCTTGCGTGACAAAAATCATAATCGCATTTGATGCACCTCATAACTCATAAAGTGCTGCAGAAATATTTTTGAAAAACCGGAAAATAGCCAATTCATGAGTGTTATTTATTTACTTATCGGAATCAGTTTACCGCTTGCAATGGGCTTTCTCATTGTGTTTTTGCGCAATGCAAAGCGTGGTCAGTTCGATGATTTAGACACTCCGGCCATGCGCATCTTATTCGATGAAAAACCAAAAACTCAAACAGAAATAAAAACCGAAGAACAGCCTAAATGAACACGGAAACTTTTTACTACGACAACAAAATTGTAAAGCAATTTGCCATAGCCACTGCCATGTGGGGACTGGTTGGAATGTTGGTGGGATTAACCATTGCCTTGCAAATGGTTTGGCCATTTTTGAATTTTAATATCCCGCAGACCACCTTCGGACGTCTTCGACCGCTTCACACCAATGCGATCATCTTCGCGTTTGTTGGAAACGGAATCTTCATGGGCGTGTACTATTCGTTGCAGCGTTTAACGAAAGCGCGTATGTTTAGCGACTTCCTGAGTAAGATTCACTTCTGGGGATGGCAGTTCATTATTGTATTGGCCGCGCTGTCATTGGTCATGGGTTACACAACGGGGAAAGAATACGCCGAGTTGGAATGGCCTATTGATATACTTATTACCTTGGTTTGGGTCATCTTCGGGGTGAACATGTTCGGTACATTAATTAAGCGTCGGGAACGTCACTTATACGTCGCTATCTGGTTCTTCATTGGAACTTGGGTTACCGTGGCTATGCTTCACATTGTGAATAGCATTGAACTTCCTGTTTCCTTCACGAAGAGTTACTCTTGGTACGCAGGTGTTCAAGATGCCTTGGTGCAATGGTGGTACGGACACAATGCGGTTGCATTCTTCTTAACCACTCCGTACTTGGGACTCATGTACTACTTCATTCCGAAAGCCGCGAACCGTCCGGTTTATTCGTACCGACTTTCTATTATTCACTTCTGGGCCTTAATCTTCATTTACATCTGGGCTGGTCCTCACCACTTGTTGTACACTTCGCTACCCGATTGGGCGCAAAGTATGGGCACTGTGTTTAGCATTATGCTTATTGCTCCGTCTTGGGGTGGAATGATCAACGGATTGCTTACGCTTCGCGGCGCTTGGGACCGTGTGCGTGAAAGCGCTGTGTTGAAGTTCATGGTGGTTGCCATTACCGCTTATGGTATGGCCACTTTCGAAGGACCTATGCTTTCGTTGAAAAACGTTAACGCTATTTCTCACTTTACAGACTGGACCATTGCACACGTTCACGTGGGTGCTTTGGGATGGAACGGATTCTTAACCTTCGGTGTGTTGTACTGGTTGGTACCGCGCATGTGGCAGACAGAACTTTACTCGAATAAGTGGGCGAACTGGCACTTCTGGATTGGAACCCTTGGTATTTTGTTGTACGCCATTCCTATGTATTGGGCGGGTTGGATGCAGAGTAGCATGTGGAAAGAATTCACACCAGAAGGACAATTGCAATACCAATTTTTAGAAACAGTTCAAACCATGCGTCCATTCTACATGGCTCGTTCATTGGGCGGATTGCTCTACTTGGTGGGTGCCATTATCATGGTGGTGAACTTGGTGAAAACCGCGAAGCAAGGGGTATTCTTGGCTGAAGAAAAAGCAGAAGCAGCACCACTTCAAAAAGTACGTATCACCGGAAACGAACACTGGCATCGCGTTATTGAAAGAAGACCGCTACAGATGTTGGTATTCGCCTTGGTGCTTGTTGCCATTGGAGGTGTTATTGAAATGATTCCAACTTTCTTGGTGAAGGAAAACATTCCAACCATTGCGGCTGTGAAGCCTTACACTCCGCTTGAATTGGAAGGCCGCGACATTTACATTCGCGAAGGATGTTACACGTGCCACTCACAAATGATTCGTCCGTTCCGTTCTGAAACAGCTCGCTACGGAGATTATTCAAAAGCAGGAGAATTTGTTTACGATCATCCGTTCCAATGGGGATCGAAGCGAACAGGTCCTGACTTGGCTCGTGAAGGAGCAGGTAGTTTGAAACGTATGGACAGCTGGCATTACAACCACATGATGGATCCGTCTTCAATCTCTACCGGTTCTATTATGCCACGCTACCCTTGGTTGTTCGAAGACAAAATTGACTTCGCGGAAATAACCAATAAGATGGAAGCCATGCAAACCTTGGGTGTTCCTTATACCGATGCAGACATTGCTGCAGGGGCAGACAGTGCGCGTTCACAAGCACAACACATTGCAGACGGACTTCAGGCTGAGTTCAAACAAAACCAATTGCTTACCAGCGACGAAGGACTTCAACCCGATCATGAAATCTTAGCGCTTATTGCCTATTTGCAACGCTTGGGAAGAGACGCAGCACCTATTCAACAATAAACTGAAGCAAGATGAAATTTATTAATTACCTCGAATCCATTACAGACGTAAGTATCTATCCGCTTACTTCCCTCTTCATTTTCGTCATCTTCTTCGTTGGCGTTCTATACCGCGTACTTCGTGAAGACAAAGCAAGTATTGAAGAACAAAAAAACATTCCATTAGATCTGTAAAAGCCATGAAAAAAGCTACAACAATATTGGGAATACTGTTGCTTGTTGGAACACAAGCCTTCGCCCAAGCAGATACCACAGCCGTGAATGTCAAAGCAATGGCAACTCTAGCTGAAGGAAATTACTCTCCCTACCAAGATCCCATTTTTTACGGATTGGTATTGGTGGCAGTTATGCTGTTGATTTACATTATTCAATTGCAAGGTGTGCTGATTGCGGTTGCTAACAAAGCGAAACAAGACAAGAAAAAGCAATCGCGCAACTGGCCGACAACCATACTAATCATTCTGATTTATTTCGGATTTTCGAGCAGCGTTTCGGCGGCCACTGGAGATCAAATGTTGAAATTTCTTCACGATGGATTTGGAAGCACTCCATTCAATGCATTGTTCACACTAATCGTTATTGAATTGTGCGTGGTGCTTTACTACAACCGCATGATTAAGTACTTAACTACTGATTTTGTTGGATTGAAGGAAGGAGCGCCTGAGGCAAATCCTAAACGTGTGGGACCTTCTTTCTGGAACAAATTGAACAAGTCGGTTGAAATTAAAGACGAAGCGGCTATTCTTACAGACCACGACTACGATGGCATTCGTGAGTTAGACAATGCCTTACCACCTTGGTGGAAGTACGGATTCTACTTAACCATAGTTTGGGGTTTGGGTTACATGGCATATTACCATGCAGGTGGAAACGGTCTATCTTCATTACAAGAATACAACACGCA
>JBIKRF010000025.1:0-26865 GCA_044349305.1 Flavobacteriales bacterium | reverse complement strand
AAAAAAAAAAAAAATGAAACTATTATAGAATTGCATCAAGCTTTTCAGAAAGCACGTTCTTAGGAACTGCACCTACGCTCTTGTCTACAACCTCCCCGTTTTTCACGAAAATGATCGTAGGGATATTTCTGATTCCAAATTTCGCGCTGATTTCTGGATTGTTATCTACGTTTACCTTACCTACAACCGCACGACCTTCATATTCAGAATACAATTCGTCAACGATAGGACCAACCAGTTTACATGGACCACACCACTCTGCCCAAAAATCAATCATAACTACTTTGTCTGAACCATCAACCAATTCGCTGTAGTTTGTGTCTGTAATTTCAACTGCCATATCTGTAAGTTTTTTATGTTTCTAAAATGTTGTGTTTCGCAATCGAAACGGGGCACAAATGTAATACTATCTTTCTTTCAATTTCAAGAAAAAAAACATCTTTTCTTTCACAATTTTGAAATAAACAGCTGTTTTCTAGCTCAATGAGGCCGAGTTGCTCGGTTTTTTTCTGAATGAGAAATAAAGCAAAACAATGCCGCCAATAATGAATAGTAAAGCTATGATTTCCGCCTGTGTTGCCTGAACACCTAAAAAGTCGAATTTATTGTTCACGCGTATCTTTTCAATAAAGAAGCGCTCGAGTCCGTTTAAGATTAAGTAACCTGCAGTAACTACTCCAGCCGCCTTTACTCGTTTGCGAATCGACCATAGAAAAATAAAAATTGCGACTGCTGCGATAATCTCATAAAGGGGCGTTGGAAAAACGCCTGGAACTAAATGCGTTCCGTAACCCGGATATTGGTTCGACGTCATAAGTTCTCCTACTCGATTCACGTTATTCGGATAGTCGTATGACCACGCCCAATCGGGTAACCAGGATAACCAACCGGGTTTTGGACTTAAGTTCTCTATTCCCCAATCGCCGTCGCCACTGGTGTGACAACCCATTCTTCCAACACCATAAGCCAAGATCATTCCTGGAGTAGCCGCATCGGATAAGACAAGCAAAGGCATTTTCTTCATCTTGGCATACGAGAGCACCACAATGGCTCCCATGATAAGCCCACCATAAACAGTTAATCCGCTGATGAAACTTTCCAATGACGGATTGGTGAAGAACTCGCGTAACTCGGCCGGATTTTCAAACAAATGAAACAACTTGGCGCCAGCTAGGCCTCCTATGGCCGCAAGGAAAGTAATGGTTCCCGTATATTCACCTGCCGAATAAGATTCCATTTTAATTTCCGGTTGAGGAAGTTGCTTTTTCTTCTCAACGTAATATCGGTAATATGCATAGCCGCCTCCGACCAAAATTCCCAGCAATGGATAACCACTTTTAGAGAAGATAATATGCTGAGGTGAATTCACGCCATTGAATAAACGCGCGCTGTTTAAGAGTAAGTACACCACTTTCCATCCGAGAATAAATCCCATTAATCCGGAAAAGAAAATATCCATCATGTTTGGAGCACCGCCCACAACTACCTGACGAGTTCCTCCCTTAATAAGACCAAGAGACTCTTTTCTTTTTAATTCTAAGGTTAATGTGTAACTCGCAGCAATAAAAGCCAGCGCCACAAAGAACCCAAAGCTGTTCAGCATTTTCGCCCAAGACCATTCGACACCGAACCAATCGTAGAAGGCATGATATAAAGTAGGATACATTCAGCGAAGATAATAAGGGAATGTAAAGTCGTGTGCGAATAAATAGACATTACATCGCGATTACACTTCAAGATTTGGTAATCTACAATTCATGCTCCCTTCATCTATGCCTAGTTAGTTTGTAAAAAAAAGCAATGTTCAAAAAAGTAAAAATCCAATTCTTGATAGACGGACAAATGCAAGAATTAATCACAAAGATTGTTGATCTCAAGAAAGAGAGACAAGAAGAGATTATTTACACAGAATGCAATCAGCGTATTCCCATTCAAAGATTAATTTCTATTAACGGTCTATCGTTCGAAATCTAATCAAAAGTCATTTTTAGACATGCGTTCCGCAATTAGATTTGTGGAAATACCTTGTTATGTCGAATGAACTTCCAATGGGCATTCCGTCCGTAGACCTTGCTCAATTCTTAAACGGCTCAGCCGAAGAGAAACAACAATTCGTAAATGCGCTGGGACAAGCGTATGAAGAAATAGGATTTGTGGCGGTAAAAAATCCGCTTATCGCAGACGACACCATTGCCAAGCTTTACCAAGTCGTTCAAGACTTCTTCGCTTTACCCGCAGAAGTGAAAGCGAAATATGAAAGAGATGAACTTGCCGGTCAACGCGGTTATACCAGTTTCGGAAAGGAACATGCGAAAGATTCAAATGCCGGAGATTTAAAAGAGTTCTGGCACTTCGGACAAGAAGTCACCGATGGAGATTCCATCAAATCAAATTATCCCGCAAACATTCACGTTAACGAACTTCCTTCGTTTTTCGAAGTGGGAATTCAAGCATACAAAGATTTAGAAAACACCGGAAAGCATTTGCTTCGCGCGATTGCTTTGCATTTAGGACTTGAAGAAAACTGGTTCGATGCTCACATTCACAAAGGGAACAGCATCCTTCGTCCCATACATTATCCGCCCATAACTTCCGAACCGAAGAACGCTGTGCGCGCCGGACAGCACGAAGACATTAATTTAATTACGCTTCTCATTGGCGCTAGCGCTGAGGGATTGGAAGTATTGAATAAGCAAAACGAGTGGGTGGCTGTTACGGCATTGCCCGACCACATTGTAGTAAACGTTGGCGATATGCTTGAGCGTTTAACCAACAACAAATTGAAAAGCACAACGCACAGAGTGGTGAATCCTCCGCGTGAAAAGTGGAGCACACCAAGATTCAGTATTCCTTTCTTCCTTCATCCGCGAATGGAAATGCAACTCGATTGCTTGCCTTCGTGCGTGCCTGCTGGAGAAGAACCTGCCTTTGCTCCTATTACAGCAATTGATTTTTTGAACGAGCGCCTTGCTGAAATTGGATTGATTAAATAATGAAGGTTCGCATCAAACAAAACGCTCTGCGCTTTCGCATCACTGAAAAGGAAGCGGAACAGTTGAAGAAAAGCAAAGCCGTCGAAGTCAGCTGCATTATCTTTCACGGAGTTGAATTGGTCTTCCGCATTTTCCCGTCGAAAGATCAATTGAGTGAAATGATTTGGAATGCCCCTGAAGTTGAATTGCACATTCCTGATTTCGAAATGCAGACCTTCCTCTCTTCGAACAAAGAGTCGTGGCACAAAGAGTTCACCATCGACGGAAAATTACTTCTTATCTCGGTTGAAAAAGATTTGGCTTACTTTCGAAACGGATTTCAAGCTTAATTTTTTTTCATGTTGAACGATTCCTTCGGAAGAACACTTACGTATGCGCGCCTTGCTGTTACAGACAAGTGCAATTTGCGTTGTACGTATTGCATGCCCGAAGAGGGTTTGAAGTGGTTGAAGAACGCGCAGTTGCTTTCTACTTCCGAATGGAAAAAAATGTTGGAAGTACTCGCCGCAAGCGGAATAACGAAGATTCGTTTTACTGGAGGTGAACCCACTTCACGCGGTGACTTCTTCGAAATTGCAGCGCATGCTTTCGAAATGAAAGCCTTTCATTCCATTGGCATTACTACGAATGGAACTTTCAACGAGAAAAATTCAGAACTGTTTTTTCAATTCCCCTGGAACGCTGTTAACCTCAGCATCGACTCTTTGAATGCCGAGCGTTTTCATTCCATGACCAAGCGCAATGAAGTTCACAAGGTGCAACAAACATTGGAGAAACTCCTTCAACATAAAATAAAAACGAGCATTAACGCAGTCATTCTTGAGCATCACAACGAAGAAGACATACTTGAACTTGCGCAACTAACGAAACACAAAGACGTTCGTGTGCGTTTCATTGAAGAGATGCCTTTCAATGGGAAAGAATACCACCACGCCGTAAAGTGGAATTGGAAAAAGTTAGAACAAGAACTCACTACCCACTTTCCCACCTTAGCTCCTGTCCCTTTCGAAGCGGGCGCTACAGCGCAGAATTACACCATAGAAGGACATGTTGGTCAAGTTGGAATTATAGCGGCCTACAGCAGAACTTTCTGCGGCACTTGCAATCGCATTCGCATTACGCCCGAAGGATTCGTGAAATCGTGTTTATACGCTCCACCTTCACTCCTGCTTCGGACATTACTTCGTGAAGGAAAAACAAATGAAGAAATTCAACATGCCTTAGAAGCTGCATGCTTAACCAAACCAAAAGATGGTTTCGCTGCTGAAGAAATGCAGGTCACAAAAAACTTTCAGAGCATGGCCTCGGTTGGAGGTTAGAATTTGTAAAACGAAAGAACAGCGTTTTCGCTCACTTCCGTATTTGGAAGAACTTCTATAAATCCGTTTGCACCGAGAGCTCCCATGTAATCACCAGATCCATTCTGACGAACAATCGTTGCGATTCTATTTCCCTCGTTACTGGTTGAAAGGAACGCGGGAACATACACCGTTAAATCAGATGCATTCTTGTAGGTTGAAATGCACCGCACATTTTCTTCAGCATGATTTCTTAAATGCGGAAGCAAGTAGCGCGTTGCGCAGTGTAAAACGGAAATGGGATTGCCTGGAAAGGCAAAGACCATAACGTTGTTTTTACTTCCGAAGAAGAACGGTTTGCCGGGACGCTGCTTTACTCCGTGAAAATGTTTTTGAACGCCGTTAGATTCAAGTGCCTTCGCTACAAAATCGTATTTCCCTTTCGACACTCCACCCGAAAAACAAACGATGTCGAAATTTTCTAATTCATGTTGAATGAAATGCGTCGTCTCTTGTTCGTCGTCAGACAATCTGAAGACACTCACTCGACTGCAATTCCGAGACAACAACGCTTGAAGCATTTCTAAATTACTTGAACGGATTTCATAATCGGCGGGAGTTTCATGAACTTCCACCAATTCGTTTCCTGTAGATACTATGGCCACCGAAAACTGCTTAAATACTTTCACCTTTGCCTTTCCCACAGAAGCCAACGCGGCTATTTCCAGCGGACCAATAGGAGTTCCTGATGCTAAAATTTTATCGCCTTTCTTTTGATCAAATCCTTTGGCATGTATGTTTTGAAAATGCTTCGCTTCTTCAATTTGAAATTGAACAGCGTTTTCATTTCGAATTGATTTTTCATATTGAATCACAACCGAACAATCATTCGGTAGCACCGCACCTGTCATGACTTCAATGCATCCGTTTTCATTTTTCAATGTTAAGGGAGCATCGCCAGCCGCTTGAATTCCTTCAACAACAAATTCTCGAATGCCCTTTTCCCAAGCGGAAAATTGAAACGCATATCCATCCATCATGACTCTATGAAAGGGCGGTTGGTCGCGATCGGAACAAATATCTTCAGCTAACATTCTTCCGGCTGCTACGTGCAAGGAAAGAAGTTCTTCTCCTGCTTTTGGAAATACTTCGCTAATTTTTTGAAAGGCCTCACGCGGTGTTACAAGCTCTTTCATTACGGTAGAGTTACGAGACTGTTGACTGTCCAGGCCTGCGGTGGTGCATTAAACAACGCCTTGGTCTTCGGCCAAACGATTTTGAAAACATCGCTGTGTCTGTAGTTATTCAAATACTCTTCATTCTCCCATCTGCTGTGGGTAAAAAACAACATTGAATCATTTTCTTCTGTTTGCCACAGCTCGAGGTACGTGCAGCCTTCCGCTGCACGAATTTGTTCGCGATGCTCATTGAAAATTTCAAGAAACAACGCGGCATTGCTTTTATCAAATGACATCTTAACGATTCGCGTCACCATGGAATGAAATAGTTAAGGAGTCTCCTAATTTTAAATTCATTAATTTGCTGAAGGTACCCGCGCGGTCTCCGCCACCTTCGCGATTCATGGAAATAACCAAGTAGTTGTTTTGTCCCCAGAATGCGACTTCATTTCCTACTTCAACATCTGCGAAGCGCTCATGGAACTTGTTAATGGTTGTTTGTGAACGAACGGGAATTGCAAAACTTCTTCCCTTGCCTATTTCCTCAAATAATTTCTTTGTCAAGTTGAAATACAAATTCCCAAAATGATCTACGTAAATCACTTGCGTTATCAAATCTTGTCCATGCATATATGGCTCAAGCCCTTTAATGCGTGCAGATTCAGTTAACCTCTCACACCATTGATCTGGAAAATTTCCTTGCGTTATTTGGGCGGCGGCAATGGCAAAAACTCCTGACATGGGGAAACGCTTATCATCGGCGTCTTCCAAATTCAACAAAAAAATCTTAACGTCTTCATCATTTGACTCTGGAAACATGAGCGAAAAAACACCGTTGTCAGCTGTGATTAAAAAACGGTCTTGGTATTCTATAATGATGTGTTCTCTTGTGCTAAGCTTGTAGCTGCTTACACCGTTCATGAAAACTGTTCCGAAAGGAAAACTGTTCCAAACACTTCGAAAAAGAAAAGCGGCTTCTCCAATTTCACCTGTGCCCACTTCGTGCGAAATGTCTACGGGAATAATGGTCGGATTGTTATTCAACAAAGCAGCCTTCACCAAAGAAACGTAGTGATCCTTGGTTCCCAGATCTGATATGAGCGCAACAATTGACATGGATATATTGGAGTAAAGACAAATTTCATAGAAATTTAAAGGTGTTCAACAGTTATTTCCATTATTTTCGACACAATTAATTGTGCAAAAAATTGGCAGAAAAAGAACTCTTCCTTCCTTCAATAGATCCTATTGAATTCTTCGGTCCGAACAATGTTAAATTCAAGTTCGTTCAATCGAAATTTCCTAAGTTGAAAATCATGACGCGCGGCAATATGCTTAAGGCTATTGGCAGCGACGACGAGCTTCAGCGATTAGACGATTTTCTGACCCTTATTTTTTGGCACATAGATAAATACCAAAGCATAACCCTTCAACAATTGGAACGCATGGCACTTGGTGAAGTAAGTGCTCCTGATATTCAAACTCCGAACGGAGATGTTTTGGTCTTCGGTCCAGGTGGAAATAAAATCACCGCCCGAACTCCCAATCAAAAAAAGATGGTAGAACTTATGTCGAAGAACGACATGCTCTTCGCCATTGGGCCTGCAGGTAGCGGAAAGACTTACACTGCAGTAGCGCTAGCCGTGAAGGCTTTGAAAGACAAAGAAGTTCGACGCATTGTTTTAACACGTCCGGCCGTTGAAGCCGGAGAAAACCTTGGATTTCTTCCAGGCGACTTAAAAGAGAAACTCGATCCGTATTTGCAGCCGTTGTACGACGCGCTTATGGACATGATTCCATACGACAAGCTAGCGGAGTATATGGAAAAGGGGGTGATTGAAATTGCTCCACTTGCGTTCATGCGAGGTCGTACGCTGGACAAAGCGTTTGTGATTCTAGACGAAGCGCAAAACGCCACAGTTACGCAAATGAAAATGTTCCTTACGCGTATGGGACAGCAAGCAAAGTTCGTTATTACGGGTGACTCTACTCAAATTGACTTACCGCGCAATCAGCCAAGCGGACTTATGCGCAGCGTTGAATTGCTTCGCGGTGTTGAAGGCATTGGTGTTATTGAGCTCACAGGTAGCGATGTTATTCGTCATCCGCTTGTAAAGCGCGTAATCTCTGCGTTCGAAAAAATGGAAGCCGAGGCACAAATCAAAAAAGAGCAATTCGCAAAGCGAACTGATTCGCCTGCGAATTGATCTCTAAAACTTTTATTTTTTAACGAAGCGTACTTGCTTCAACCCCTTCCCATCATTGAACTCCATCAAGTAGATTCCGCTTGCCCAGTTTGAAACATTGAGTTCAATGCGACTAGCCGATCTTCCTGTGTGAATGATTCTTCCCACTTCATCGCGAACGGTTAGATTCAACATGGAATGAATTCCTTCCACAATTACCACATCAGATGACGGGTTTGGGAAGACGTGAATGGCATTCAGTGCAGACTCGCTTACACTTCCAATGATATCGATGCTTATTACATCTGTAAAATCGGAAGAGATGAATGGATTTCCAACTGCATCAAGTCCACTGGCAAGACTCACATTCAAGTTCATACTTGTGAATGGGGCATCAAGAAGGGTTAATGTGTAAGTAAATCTGTAAGTCAATGCATCAATCCACGTTGCTCCCGTTAATGTGAAATAGTCGAGGACAAATGGATCGGCGAACGTTAACGTTGGCGCTGAAGAGGCTGTCATTGCCTCACTGTAAACCACATCAATGTAAAAGTCTGAAGTCAATCCTTGATACAAGGTAGTCGAAGGAATAATCTGAACAACTGTTGGGTTTTCAGTATCAATCATGAATACGCCTGTTTCAACAACAACCGCAACGTTACCGTGAATGTCGTGAGCGCTAATGATTGGAGTTAACGCTGGGAACAACTCTTGTCCATCGTTTTCCAAATATTCAACAACAAATTCTGACGCAGAAGTCCAAGATGAGGAAAGCAAACTGATTGAATTCAATACTGGATCTCCTTCAACGAATGTAACTATAGGAGTCTCGCTAACATTCATGTCTTCTTCAAAAGCGAAAGTCAATTGGAAGATCTGACCTGCTGTAGCATCGGTTAAAACCGAGTTCGACGCAGTCACATTCGCAGCAGGATTGCGCGTGTCTATGTTTAGCACATTCACCAAAGTGTCTTCCACTTGAAGGTTACCCGCTAAATCGCTTGCTGTTAACGAATGTAAATTCACATTCACCCACTCCTCATTTAGATCGGAAACATTGAATACTGCGTGGTATGTACTCGCGTTGCTCCAATATCCTGATGCTGTATTCTGTGACAATCCAGCAGGCGTTTGATCGGTGAAAGACAATATCGCAGGGAAGTTAGTATCCATGGTTTTGTTGAAGTACAAAGTCACTTCTGTTGTTCCAGCTGAAGCCGTTGCATCTGTCACCCAAATGTCTGTAGCAACAGAAGCTGTGACTTCTGGACGAACCATATCTACTTTCCAGTTTCCGCCAACGTATGCTCGCGCGAAACATCCGTCTGCAGTCTTACCACCAACAACTCGGAAGTTGATCCCACTGTATTGTTGATTGGCTTGTGCTACCGCATACTCTACAACCAAAGCCGAATCATTCAACCAAAACATGTTCGATTGCGTTAAGATACCAAGGCTCGCTAAATCAACAGATGCAAAAGTTACTGTTGGTAGAGCCGCAGCAGCCATGGCTCTGTTGAAATGAAATGTTGCACTTACGGTGTTTCCGATATCTGAAGAAGAAATAATCGGATCAGAAAAAGTAACGTTGACAACATGAGGAACAACGGCGTTGTTAATTGACTCTGCAAAATGTACAGCTTGTGGTCCCAATTCAATTCCAATTTTTCTACCCGGAATATCGTCGTATGCTGCATGAATGCCGCCCCAAATGCGCGAAAGCGAGCATTGGTCAGCTGCGTCTCTGTAGGTAGCCCATTGAAGAGTTACATCGGTTGATGGCCCCTCTTCAAAAACTAAATATTGATTTTGAGAAGCTAAAAACTCTCCTACACCACCCGGGAAAAACTCGCTTCCTGTTATTCTCGTCATTACCTCCGCGGCAGTTCTAGAATAAGTGGAATGTCCGCTTATATAACCGGGGAAGGGAGGTGTAACAAAAGTCGGGCGCTGGTATGGCCACCAATTTTTAGCAAGAATCCAATCGGCGCCAGCATAGGTGTTTGTTGGATTAGGAATGTAACTTGGACCTTTCCAAGAGCGCACTTTAACCTCTCCGATATCACCTGTCATAAATCCGTTTAACGTATCTGCTGGCTGAACCAATTCAATGTAGTCAGGAATGAGTGGTAATCCTTGGTAATGGTAATTCGGCAAGGTTGGATCCGAAGACTGACCATTGTCTGCCATTTTACGAATAACGGATATTGGTCTACTTCCGTCGTAATATCCTTTGATTCCCCAAGCGCAGATTGCTGCATCGTGCACTGCACCGCCCATTGCGAAATAGGATTTAACGTCCCATTCTAAGTCGTCTAAAATCTCACCTTCTCCACCCCATTTTCTAACGAAAAGTGGATGGTCATGAACGACGTTCATGATCTTAAACCAATGGCCTGGCGGTGTTTCGCTTTGTGGACCATCTGCCCAGAATTCTGCAAGTACTCGTGTAAAATCGCCTCTCTTCACCAATTCAGGTGCATAAGGCTGTCCAGTTACTGGATTCAATGAACGGCCAGTCCCGATATCTCCTCCTTCCAATAATTTATAAAAGCTTGGGTAGTCACTCGAAGCTTCGGGTAAAGCTGGAATGTTACAAACACTTGCCGGCGAAATATCAATTAATGTTGGGTCATCAGGAGTTAAGTGCGATGACCAAGTCGCAACCATAACATTTCCGAAAACAAATGGATGATCCAATGTTGCAGTATCTCCCGACAAAAGCAATGGCGGTGGTCCTGGATCTTTGTATACGTTCCAGAAATTACCATCCCTAACATGAACCGTTTTGTCAGCTTCTGTCAACGAGAACGGTTTAACGTTTCCCCACTCCGGAGAAAGGGCTGCTGGTGTTGGTAAACCTGGGAAACCGTTTTGATCGACGAAGTTTGCCAAATTAAGCGGCTGCCAACGGTTAATGTCAATAACGTTCGAATTACCTGCAAACACAGGAAGCAATGCTGGATTGAGCGGAATGTAATATTGATTTGCGTAATTGAATAGTTGATTCGAGCCGTCTTGATTGCCGTATGCAATGTATTGCGCAGCGATGTAGTTTCCTAGTTTCGCTGGATCTCCATCGCTGAAATCTGTCGAAGTGACCGCAGTGTTGTACCCCAAACCCAACATAACAAAATTCGCCATAGTCAGTGTATTCAACCAATTCGGCGAATACTGATAACGATTTACAATTAAACGATATGCAGCATAAGTAATGGCCTTTTCCCTCGCAACTTGAATACTCGAAGGTGTCTCAATGCCATTGAACGGAGAATTGAAACCGTTCAACGATTGTCCAATCAAATAAGTCTTCGCGGTATCATCGAAAATTGCCCATGCATCATACATGGCAGCATGGATGTGGAATAGATTTCGAGCGTGAATAGTAGGACGAGCGTTGTCATTGCGAATGGCTTGAAGAACGACTTCATCCCATTGACGAGCAACAGAGTACTCTTGAGCCTGCATTGAAAATGCAGAAATGAATAAAATGGATAATCCTAGTAAAAGAGACTTCATAGTACATGGTTTAGGCACTACGAAGATAACTCAACCCAAGGCAAAAAGGTTGCTTACATATATCAGGACTCGCAAACTTTTTGCAAGTTGCGAAATCTAATCTAAATTTCTGTGTCGCGGCCCGTGAGCGGGCCTTCCACCGGAATGAGAGCCTTGCCGTTCGCCCTTTCTTCCGACTTCTTCCAAAAGCACTCTATGAAACTCTCTTTCAATTCCGGGAAGTTTCGCGGTTTTCTGAACGCCAATTACCTTGCTGCATGTAATCATAAAGTTCGAATCCTCTTCTACCTCTTTCACACGCAAAGCTGAAATTTCATTGTTCAGCGACTCGAATGCTTTTTGGTTTTCACCCACGGCTTCCATTTTATCCATTACCTTTTTCAACTCTTTGCGATGGGTCTTTTGCGTTTCTTCGTGCGCATTGTAAACCGGCCAAAACTTTTCCGCCTCCACGGGAGTCAATGCCAATTCGCTTGTAATGTAGGCGCGTTTCAAAGCTTCTACTTTTTCGCTGCGCTTCGGTTCATCGCGATCGGGTTGTGCGTATGCGCCCAAGGAGCAAATGCACAGTAAAAGAATCATTGTCTTTTTCATGCTCATATTAATTTATGTTTTCTATTAAATCTGAATCTTCTTCCAATAAATACGCTACCAATTCTTCCCTTGGGATTTCTTTCAATTCCTCTGCAATTTCGTCCTTGGGCGAAAGATATTTCTTTTCGGGCGAAAGATATTTCGCCCCTACATCTTCCTTTTTGGGCGAAAGATATTTCGCTCCTACATCTTCCTTTTCGGGCGAAAGATATTTCGCTCCTACATCTTCCTTTTCGGGCGAAAGATATTTCGCTCCTACATCTTCCTTTTCGGGCGAAAGATATTTCGCCCCTATATTTTCCGTGGTCGAAAGATTTTTCGACCTTACACCTTCCCCTTTCAACATAAAAAAACCAACGCCAATAACACATGCCGCAGCCAAAGCCAGAAGCCACTTTCCTGTTGGAAACTTCCGAACGGGCATGAGTGCCTTTTTATTTTTTTCGAAATAATCGGAAGGGATATTCCATTCGTTATTCTTCATTTTCTTTTGCATTTAATTCAACCTTCATTTCGTTGTGTTGAATGTCTTGTTTTATTTTTTCTACTGCGTGATGAAAACTCGCCTTCAACGCGCCAACACTTGTTCCTGTTATTGCTGCTATTTCAGTGTACTTTTTCTCTTCGTAATACTTCATCACAAACACAGCGCGTTGCTTTTCCGGAAGTGCAGCAACCATGGCTTGCAAGCGCAGTTGCATTTCATCGCCTGTGTAATGGGCATCTTCTTCCAACTGCCTTGCGTTACTTAGAATAAGCTCGTCCCAATCTCCCTTCACTGTTCGCTTGTTTCGTTCAATGTGTCCCAATGCTTCTCTGTATGCAATGCTGTGCATCCAGGTTCCCAACATACTCTCTCCGCGAAAATTATCGATGCCTTTGAATACCCGGACAAAAGTCTCTTGCAAAACATCGTTGGTGTCCTCGTGGTTCAACAACATTCTTCGAATAAAAAAGTACAGCTGTTTTTGGTAGTCGGAAATAAGCATCTCATATCCTTTATTTCGCGTTCTTGAAACGGAAATTAGAGTTAAGATTTCTTTTTCACGTCCTACCATTACTGTTTAGAAGAGAAAGATTCAAAAGGGTTTAATTCGAAATGAAAAATTACCATTTCCCTCTGTGTGTCTCTTGCTGAAGTGCCTTTTCCAAATGCTCTAAATACGATTCTCTTGAAATAAGCTGGGCACCTAATGAAACGAGATGCGAATTTTCAACCTGTCCGTCTACCCATTCCATGTCCCATTCTCTGCAGCGTTGAATTAAATGCCAAAGGGCCAATTTCGAAGTATTCGACTCAGTTGAGAACATACTTTCTCCGCAGAACATACCCCCTAAATTCACGCCGTACAATCCCCCAACTAGAACATCTCCTTTCCAAACCTCAACAGAATGGGCGAATCCCAAAGCATGAAGTTCGGAATAAGCTTGAATCATTTCAGGAAGAATCCACGTTTCGTCTTCTCTTCCGTTTCCAGCGCATGCCTTCACAACACGCGTAAATGCTCGATCAAACGAATACGTGTAAACACCTTTGTCGTAAAGCAAGCGCGTTGATTTACTTGGTTTGAAGGAAGGGACGTGAAAGACGCAGCGTTCTTCCGGACAATACCAGCGCGGTTCTCCGGGTTCTTCGTACCAAGGGAAAATTCCTTTTGAATATGCCAGCAGCAGTCTTGAAACAGAAACATCTCCGCCAACAGCAACAAGATTGTCTTCAAATTCCTCTGGACCAGGGAACCACAATTCGTCTGAGAGTCTGTAAATTGGCATCGCGATACGAAGTTAGTTCTACTTTGACTTCGAAATGAAAAACTATGCAGTGGATTGAAGAACAATTACAGAAACCTTTCGAGCCGAAAGCCTACAGCGAACTCGACGCGTACATTCGCGAGAGCGCGGCTGAAGCCCGAAAGCTCACGCCCACTCCGCGTGAAAGCGCTGTGGTGATTGTGCTACATCCGCATGAAGGCGATGCTGGTCTGACCTTGATTCAGCGTCCGGTTTATAACGGGGTTCACAGCGGACAAATGGCATTTCCTGGTGGGAAGAAAGATGAAGGCGATGAAAGTCTGTTGCACACGGCCTTGCGCGAGTTGAACGAAGAAGTGGGGCTTTCCCTTCCTACTGAAAATAATTATTTCAGATTGAATGAAATCTTCATTCCTCCGAGTCGCATGTTGGTTCAGCCCTTTGCGACGGTCTTAAATGAAATTCCGAATTTCATTCCCGATGAAAAAGAGGTGGCCGCGTTGGTTCCTATTCCATTAGCGCATTTCGGAGCAAAAATGAAGACGGAGCGAATGGACATCTTCATGCCGCACATTCAGCAAACGAAGTCTGTTCCGGCGATTCGGTTCAACGACTATTTGATATGGGGAGCGACGGCGATGATGTTGTTTGAACTGCGTGATCGCTTGGATTTAAAAAATAAATATGAATAAATGAACCGATCTGTGCGATACCTGTACAGCGGCATGAAACACCCTTCTTTTGGCACTATTCAACAAACATAAAACGTATGCTTCCTTCAAAGACGAAGAGCTCATGCCGCTGATTGCGGCCGGCAACGAGCGCGCCTTTGAAGAACTATACACCCGTTACAGCCGGCCGATACATTCTTACTTCTTTCGCATGCTGCGAAAAGACAAAGAGATTGCAGCCGACTTCACGCAAGAGCTGTTCAGCAAGGTCTTTCGTCATGCCGAAGGCTTCGATGTGAAACGCAATTTCAAGACGTGGCTCTACAGCATGGCGCACAATCAGTGTAAGAATGAATATGCGAAGCATGAAGTTCGCGCCGAGGCGCGAATGACAATTGCGACAGCCGAAGTGCACGAACACGACCGCGACATGGACCGCTCTAAATTCGAGGAAGCGCTGCAAGATGCGCTGTCGCAATTAGACGAAACCAAGAGAACCACCTTCGAACTTCGGTTCGTGCATGAACTCAGCAATCCGGAAATAGCTGAAACCATGGGCTGCTCCGAAGGAACCGTGAAATCGCGCATCTTCTACACCCTCAAAGAACTCAACGGTATTCTTCACGAATACAAAGAACTTTTACTTTCATTTCTCTTCATTATACTAAAATCATGAGCACACAAAAACCTTTCACCTATCAGCCCGAAGACTTGGAGCGCCTCTTGCGTACCAAGGAATTCAACGGTTTGCTTCCAGAGGAACGCGCCTTTGTGTTGCAACATGTTTCCAACGAAAAGGAATTCAATGAACTCAAAATGCTTTTGGGAAACATTGAATCTTCCGAGCACGAGATGCAAGATCCGCCTGCTGCCGTTTGGAAAAACTTGAAGAAAGAATTCAATCAGCAGAAGCCCTCACGTTTCAAAGTGTGGTTGAACATTCTCTTCCCTCCTCTTCCCAAGTGGAGCGGATTCCGCACGGTTTCTTTTTCTTTGGTTGGAATGGCCACGGTTGTTGGCGCTGTGATTTGGTTCGTTCCTGCAGAAAATAAATCCAACCAACTCGCAAGCCTTCAAGACAATTCCAAAAACAACGAAATTCAAAATTCAGCCCATGACACTGTTTCAGAAAGCAAAGAATTCAAAGTAAATCCAGAACAATACGCCGAACTGCAGCCTGTCTCCGGAATTTATGTAACACCCGTGGTTCGCGAGGTTGAGGAAACGTACGAAACTCTGACAACGGATGAGGTTCAAGATGAAAACACCATTGCACCGGCGAATGACGCTACCGAATCTAAGTCTGTTAGAAGTGTGGAAAATGATTCCCCGACTTCAATAGAAAGCACGAACGCTTCGCCTGCCGCTGTCACAACTTTTAACTTATCGCCTGATTATAATTTAACTGCCCCGAATGTAACATTAACCACAAATGGAACTACGAATGTGATTGCAACCGATTCAATAAAAATTCAACCCAAGAAGAAAAAGAAAACGCCACCGAAGAAAAAGTGACGAATAATTTTCAAAATGGACATTGTATGTTCATTTTTGTGGAATGAAAAAGATTCTTGTTGCGAACCGTGGAGAAATTGCTTTGCGCATTATGCGTTCAGCGAAAGAAATGGGAATTGCCACTGTTGCTATTTATAGTGAAGCCGATAGAAATGCACCTTTCGTTAAATACGCCGACGAGGCCGTTTGCGTAGGTCCTCCGCCATCCAACCAATCGTATTTACAAGCCGACAAGATCATAGAAATTTGCAAAGAGTTAGGCATTGAAGGGATTCATCCGGGTTACGGATTCCTTTCTGAAAATGCCGGATTCGCAAGAAAAGTTCAAGAAAACGGAATCACCTTTATTGGTCCGAATCCGGATAGCATTGACATGATGGGAAGTAAACTTGCTGCAAAAGCTGCCGCAAGAAAGTACAACATTCCCATGGTTCCAGGAACCGAAGACGCCATTGCAGATGTGGAACAAGCGAAGCGCGTTGCGTTGGAAGTTGGACTTCCAATCCTCATTAAAGCCAGCGCAGGTGGCGGTGGTAAAGGAATGCGCATCGTTGAAAAGATTGAAGAAGTGGAAGAGCAAATGGAGCGCGCCATTTCAGAAGCCGTGAGTTCTTTCGGAGATGGATCGGTTTTCATTGAGCGTTACGTTAGCGGACCTCGACACATTGAAATTCAAGTTTTAGCAGATAAGCACGGAAACATTGTTCACCTCTTCGAGCGTGAATGCAGTATTCAGCGTCGTCACCAGAAAGTGGTTGAAGAAGCACCCTCTGCTATTTTAACTCCTGAACTTCGCGCTGCCATGGGCAAGAGCGCTTGCGACGCGGCTAGAAGCTGCGACTATGTAGGCGCTGGAACAGTGGAGTTCTTGGTAGACGACAAGATGAATTATTACTTCTTGGAAATGAATACCCGCTTGCAAGTGGAGCATCCGGTTTCAGAAAGCATTACAGGAATTGATTTGGTGAAGGAACAAATTCGTGTGGCACGTGGAGAGAAATTAGCGTTCACGCAAGACGATCTTTCAATCAACGGACACGCGCTCGAGGTTCGTGTTTACGCAGAAGATCCAACGAACAACTTCCTTCCAGACATTGGAAGATTGAACACGTATGTTCGTCCGCAAGGACCGGGCATTCGCGTTGACGATGGATTTGAAGAAGGCATGGACATTCCGATTTACTATGACCCGATGATTGCGAAGTTGATTGTGCATGCCGCGAATCGCGAGCAAGCCATTGAGCGCATGACCAGAGCCATTGCTGAATATAAGATCTCAGGAGTTCAGACTACCTTGGATTTCTGCTCTTGGGCAATTAATCATGAAGCATTTAAATCTGGAAATTTCGACACGCATTTCGTGAAGGACTATTTCACTCCCGAGATCTTGAAGAAAGAATTGTCGGTTGAAGAAACGGAAGTCGCGGCAATTGCAGCAGAGATCTTGTTTCAACAAAACAACAAATCAGCTTCTACGAATGGCAGTTCAGAGCAAGCGACCAGTGCCTGGAAGCTTCGCGCTAGAGACTAATCTTTTGAAATTCGCACCAGCGTTGCATACCTTCGGAAGCACCGGAGGGTATTGCGTTGAATCCTAGTTTTGACGCGAGTTCTGGAACCTTTGGATCTATTACCCAACGCTCTGCATTCAGAGGAACGTTGTAAAGCAATCCGGCTGCTGGATAAACTTCCAGTGAAGTTCCCAATACCATAAAGATGTCGGCTTCTTCCACTAACTCAGCAGCGTCTTGAAGCAAGGGGACAGCTTCTCCGAACCAGACGATATGCGGACGCAAGGGTTTTCCGTGTTCGCACGAGCTGGAAGTCGATTGGGCGATTTGCCCAATTTCATTTACGCAGCATTCGCTTCTCATTTTGATGAGTTCTCCGTGTAGATGAATGATGTTTGAACTACCGGCGCGTTCGTGAAGGTTGTCGACGTTTTGCGTAATGATCGAAACACGGAAGTGTTTTTCCAATTGAGCTAAGATGAGGTGTCCGTTGTTGGGTTGCACTTCGTTCAATTGCAATCGACGTTGGTTGTAGAACTCGGTCACAAGATCGGGGTTGGTTTGCCAAGCTTGTGGGGTTGCAACGTCTTCAATGCGGTATTGCTCCCACAGTCCGTTTGAATCGCGAAAGGTGCTAATACCGCTTTCGGCGCTGGTTCCAGCGCCGGTTAAAACCACTAAATGTTTCATAAATTAAATCATCATTCGCTGACGCTTCAATAAGAACTGAAGCATGCAGTTTTGTATTCCATCTTCAATGGATGTTTGAAAATAGTCGACTCCTATTTGTCCGGCCTTCAATTGCAATGATGTACGGAACGCATTCATCTTTTCTTGATAAGCGTTTCGCAATTCATGCGGATGCGCCTTCACCTCCTCGCCTGTTTCCAAATCGACAAACGAGTATGGTCTATTTTCAAAATTGAAATCCAATTCCTGTTCTTGATGAACCACATGAAAGAGAATCACTTCATGTTTGTTGTGACGCAGGTGCTGAAGGGATTGAAACACTTCTTCCACTTGCTTGGAGTCGTCGAGCATGTCGCTGAATACAACGACCAAACTTCTTCTGTGAATACGTTCTGCTATTTCATGAATAACTGAAGAAACATGACTGTTATTTTGGTAGGAAGTTGCGCTTTGCTCCAGCCATTTCTCCATTTCAGAATAGAGGTAATGAATATGTGCTTGGCTGCTTCCCGCTTTGGTGTGAACCATGAGTTCGTTCGCGAAAACGCTCAGTCCAACAGCATCGCGCTGACGCTTCATCAACTCCATTACACTTGCTGCTCCGTAGAGCGCGAACTTCAACTTGTTCCATTCTTTGCCTTCGGCGTTTTTAATGGTTGGAAAAAGCATGGATGAAGAAACGTCTACCACCAACTGACAACGGAGATTTGTTTCTTCTTCGTAACGCTTCACGAAGTGCTTGTCTGTTCGTGCCAATAATTTCCAATCGAGATGACGCGTAGATTCTCCGGCGTTGTACAAACGATGCTCAGCAAATTCTACCGAAAATCCATGATACGGAGATCGGTGCATTCCAGTAATGAAACCTTCAACCGCTTGTTTGGCAAGTAATTCAAGTGATGAATACGATTGTATATATGATCGGTCGAAGTTTATTGGCATTTTGTTATGCTGCTTTCAGGTAAAAGTAGAACTCACTGCCCTTTCCTTCCAAAGTTGAAACCAACAAATGTGAACTGTGCTTATTTAAAAAGTCATTCACCAATTGCAGGCCAAGACCATGGCCTAATTCGTTTTTGGTTCCTCTTGTTGAAAGAACATCTCCAGAATTCATTTTTCGTAAAAACTCAGGAGTCATTCCAACCCCAAAATCAATAACACGGAAACACCAACCCTGCGGTGTTAATTGCGCTGTTATTTGTACTTCTCCATTCTCCTTAGAATATTTCACGGCATTAGAAACTAAATTCCTGAATACAGTTTCAAGCATATCCTTGTCGCCCAAAACCTTGGCGTTTGGAGATGACCCAAAGTTGACTTGAAACTTTACATTCTTGTCTGTTGAAGACAGTGAGCAAATATTCGTTATTACATGTTCAATTTCTGTGAGCAATATTTCCTGTTCTTTGTATTCAATGTTGTTGGTCTGCGTTCTGGTCCAAAGCAATAGCTTATCTATCAATTCTAAAACGCTCGCCGTTCTTCCTTTGAATTGTCCTAAAATTGCCTTTTGCATTTCAGGTTCTATCCCATCGGTTTGTAGAATTTCTGCTGCAGAATCTAAAGACGCTATTGGCGAACGTAAGTCGTGCGACAACACGGACATCATGCGGTCCCGCGTATACAACGTTGACATTAACTGTTCGTTTTTTAAATTCAGAGCTCGCGTGCGAAGCACTAACTTTCTATGAATACCATCGGTAACTTTAACAATGAAAAATGTCTCTGCAATACAGATGACCGACACTCCAACTAAGTTCATGAATCCATCTAATTCCGCTAATTCGGCATTCATTACAGGAAGTGGTGTGATGTCATTCAAAAACAACATCGAGTTAACCATGAGTATCGCATCAATCGTTAAAATAACATAACCTGCTTTTGCTTCCTTTCCTTGAAAAATGAACAAATTCCCCATAAGCAAGGGAATAAAATAAATGAATACATACGAATCAATTCCAGTTTGAATAACCAACAACTGAATAATCAATGTGAGAATAAGCATGTTCCAAACTTTCGAGATGAAGTGCTTCTTTTGCTTGTATAGCCAAAATGAAACGCCCGTAAAAAAAACTGTCGAAAAGGTTATGGCAGCTTGCAGGTATTGACCTAAAAACAGATCTACACCTGTGTAGACAACACAAAACATTACTACAATCACCATGAAAATCACATGCAGCCGTATTGTTTTTTCCTGAAGTATTGAGAGATCCTCCAAGTTTAACGATTCAACACCCCCTAGCTTCTTGTCCATAGTGACTCTTAAAAAAAGATTTGTAATGTATGTGGTTTGCTAATTTAACGTTCTTTTTTCACGATATGGAATTAAATTTCACGTCATTTGTAATACTTATTGTAAAAATGGACATAACTATCAATACCCCTGCATTATTGTTTCCTGCGATCAGCTTAATTATGCTCGCCTATACCAATCGGTTTCTTGCCCTTGCCAACGTCATTCGCAATCTTCACGACCGCTACAAAGGCCGTGAGCCCAAGGAAGCCGCCCT
Source organism: Flavobacteriales bacterium (assembly GCA_044349305.1). Lineage (GTDB taxonomy): Bacteria > Bacteroidota > Bacteroidia > Flavobacteriales_D > Sanyastnellaceae > CAIZGX01. The sequence goes on along the minus strand of JBIKRF010000025.1, from coordinate 6,448 downwards.
ACTCTACGCGCAAATAAAGAACTTAAAATTCAGATTACGCCTAATCAAAAACATGCAGATATTCGGCGTACTCAGTTTCACATTTGCTATAGTCTCCATGTATTTCATTTACCGCGAAGAGATGAACTTTGCTGAATTCACTTTTGCAACCGCACTAATTTTATTCTGCGTATCGCTATTCCTTTCCTTAATTGAATTAATTAATTCAACGCGTTCGTTGGAAATTGAGTTAAGCGATATGGCGGGGTTGGAAGACAGTATTTTGGATTATCTGAAAAAGATGATTAAATAGCCGAAGGCTAATGTCCTCAGGACGAATGTTGCAGAGCAACGAATGCCGAAGGCGAATGTCTACGACGAATGCTTCGCGATTATCTGATGATTACGACCGAGCCAGTGAGTTCAATGGGTTCGGAGAAAGAAGAGGTGATTATTCGCAAAGTCCAGGTGTAGCCATCTATTTGCGCGTAGTATTCGTTTCCGAAAGCGTTACCAATCCATGCTTGCTCAGGATCTTGCGAATAGAAGATGCGTTCACCGTATCGATTGTAAATTCCAAATTCATATTGAATTTCATTCAAATTGAATCCAGATAGGACTGGAAAGAATACATCGTTTAGTCCGTCGTCATTGGGCGAAAAAGAGTTCGGAACAAAGACCATTTCCTCTCGATTGACAAAGACCGTGTAACAAATTGAATCTGCACATCCGTATTGATTGCTGACTTCCAAGCATGCTTCAAATGAACTGCCGATGGTTTCGTTGAAGGTGTATTGAGCATCTACATTGCTCGAAGTTTCGCCGTTGATGTTCCATTGATTCGTCGTGTTGCCCAAAGACAAATTTGCAAATTCAACAATTGGATTATTCAGTGAAGGTGTGATTGGGGACCATTGAAACACTGCTTCAGGAAATAAATCGACACACACCATGTCTGTATTCGAAACGGTATTCGAACATCCATTTCCGTCGGTTGAGGTTAATGCTACAGTGAAACAACCAGCAGACTGAAAATTGTAATTGAAACTTCCGCATCCGCTGCCCACATTCACACCGTCAATTGTCCAGGTGCAATTCGTTAATGCTGAAACTGAAGTCGAATTGAACTGCACATTCAAGGGCGCACAACCAGTTGTTGCATTCGTTGTGAAATTAAATTGTGGAAGAGGAACCACTTGAACGGTTAGAGTATCGGCTCCTCCGCAACTTCCTGCTAGGGTATAAATCGCTTGAAATGTTCCAACCCCGAGCGCAGCTGGACTTACCGTTCCACTTGAATTAACAGCGTTTCCGCTCCATGTTCCGCCAGCAGTTGCAACTTGCAGTTGGACAGGATTTCCATTTATACACAAAGGAACTTGTGATGATATTGAAGCGTCTAATGCTGCGGCAACAGAAATACTCAAGGTTGAAGGTGAAGTGCAATAGTTATCGCTGTCGAACGTAATCAGGGTGCTTACATTTCCTCCCGCAGAACTTGGCAGAAACAATCCTGTGGCTGGATTTGTTACTCCCAATCCACCCCATATGCCTGGCTCATTCGGAGAACTCAAATCGAATGCAGCATCGGAAATACAAAAGGGTCCAGCTGGATTTATTATTGAAGGAGAAAGTGCGTCGACAATCACATCCAGTGTGTATGTGGAAATACACGTTCCCAAGCCCACTTGGCAAGTGTATGTACCAGAGGCCAAAGGTGTTGCCGAAGTAATACTTGGATTTTGATTCAATGACGAAAATAAATTCGGGCCACTCCAAGCATAGGCGGCACCTGCGACATTCGTCGCCGATAGATTCAAATTATTTCCTTCACACAATGGTGAATTGGCATTGACTGTAGCAACAGGAAAGGCGTTCACAATAATTGTAATGGAATTGGTTTGGGAACATCCGTTTATACTCGCGTTGGCGACATAGGTTGTGGTAACCGCTGGAGTTGCAATGACTACATCGCCAATGTTTGTATTCAGCGTAGGATCTGCATTCCAAACGTAATTGGAGCTTCCACTTGCATTCAGTGTTGTTGATTCGCCAATACAAATTGACAAAGAAGTTGCTGTTAATGTCAAGACGGGATCGTTGGGAGAAGGTGTCATCGTATAGGAAAACAATTGAGGCGTGCTGCACTGAGCCTGGTCTACAACTGCTAAAGTGTAATCTCCTGGCTGAAGATTTCCGAGATTTGGCGTTGTGTTGGTTGTGCCCAACCATTCGTATGTAAACGGCCCTATTCCACCCGAAAGAATTACATCAACAGAGCCCCCTGTTCCGCATGAAGGTTGCGCAATTGTAGATGCTGCTGTAACCGGAATATAAGTCGCATTGCTTGATCCCGCCGTAGGAGTAGTTCCTCCCGTTTGCCAATTACTCTGACCATCACACGGCAAATAAATAACTTCTCCATCGTTATTACCTTGAGAAGAGACCGAAGAGAAAGCTGGATCCGAAGCTGAGAGATTTACTGTAACTCCAGCACACCCATTCAAAGACGTTGTTGTAAAACTCGGTGTTTGAGTAAACTGCCCGCCTCCCCAGATTAATCCATCCAAAATAGTTCCTGTAGGATCGGCAAAAGCCAACTGCTCTGAGCTATTGGTGAAAATACCAACTTGAGAAGCTGGACCGGACGTGCAACCACACGTTCCTAAATCAAGGTTTATTCCGATTCCTGAATTTGAAGAACCTATGACAAAAAAACTATACGGTTCTACAATTGTTCCAGGTGGAAACGTAACTCCAAAATCTCCATCGGTCAGAATATAACAGGAGATATCCTGTGGGGTATTACAGGTGTTGTATAGTTCTACCCATTCTGCAGTGCTTGGAGTACATCCGCCATCGCAAGCTCCGGCAGCATTCACCATAATTTCATTAATGACAATACACTGGGCATTCGCTAAAAGCGACGAAAGAATAAGTGCGAACAACGAACCTATTTTTTTCCCCAAACTGTTTCCCATTGACAAATTTTGCGTAGGCGAAAGTACGGCTGAAAAGCGTTTAAACACGTGTTATTGAATCATTAATTCTATGGATTTCATTGATAACATTCAATGAGACTCTTGACTTCAGTCATAAACTCAATTTAGAAATGAAATGAAATTTGATCCAACAATTAACACATCCGATTATGTCAACACACAACACCTTTCACATTTCAAGAATGAATAACGAAAAGAACGATTGGCAGAGAGGCTTGGAATTCTATAAACAAGAATTGCAAATTCACACCCACCGGCTATCAGACGTTTCGGGCATGTATGAATCGAAAGCTGAACTGAAACCAAATGTTGAGCACTTCCAAAATCAATTCATTGTTCAGCGTAACAACATCGATCAATTGGCTCACGACTTGGGTTCTTTCGAGAAAAAAGTAAGCCATGAAACTCAAGAAATGGCGCAGCACATATCTTCCGACACACTTAAAGAACAAGATGTTCTTCGCGATCGTTACACTGCCCTTGAAAATACCATTAACGCTTTGCGTCACGAGCACAATTCGTTTTTGGCGAAATACATCTAATTCCCTTCAGGATAAGTCCGCGAAGCGGATACATCCCTATGGGATTTATCCACGAAGTGGAACTATGGCTTTGCGTTTTGTATATTTGACACTCAATTCATTTTTATGTCAAGTATTCTATCCCACGCGTTGCGTTATTTTCCTGCAGTTATTCTGCTTCAAACACTTTACTTCAAGTTCTCAGGTGCTGCTGTTTCTAAATTTATTTTTGGATCCATTGACACATTCATGCATTGGAATCATGTTATGGAGCCCTACGGACGCATAGGAACCGGAGTTGGTGAATTGATTGCTGGTTTGCTTTTGCTTTGGCCGAAAAATAGTCATTACGGCGCTGCGCTTTCTCTCGGACTAATCTCAGGAGCTTTGTTAACGCATTTAACTATTTTAGGTGTTGAGGTGGAAGGTGACGGTGGAAAAGTATTCTACCTCGCTGTTGCAACCTTCATCTGTAACATCATCGTTGTTTATCAAAGCAGAAAGTCGCTTCCGATTCTTAAATCAATTTTCAAATAAGCGCGTATGCTCGCTACCATCGAACATACCCTGAACGAATTATCGTATGTAATTGGTCAGTTGAATCCTGTGGATTTCAGCAAACCATTGCCTGTGTTGAGTAATTCAACAATCGGACAACACACAAGACACAGCATTGAAATGTTTCAATGTTTGTTGAAGGGGTATGACAGCGGGGAATTTTCTTATGACAATCGTGAGCGCAATTTGCTTTTAGAAACAGATATCGCCTTTGCTCAACATCACTTGAAATTGATTTGTTCCGAACTAAATCTTTCGAATAAATCATTAACAAGCACATACAATCTGGGAGAATCAATCGTTCAGGTTGAAACAAACTTCTTCCGTGAATTGGTCTTCAACCTTGAGCATTGCATTCATCACAATGCACTTATTCGTATTGGAGTGAATGACATCTCAGATGTTTTAATGTCAGAACATTTCGGCGTTGCGCCTTCAACCATGGAATACCGCAAATCATGTGTATTCTCAGCATAGTTAAGTCGGCACAAGGAATTGTCATTACCTCGAACCGAGACGAACAGCGCTCTCGGAAAAACTCACTAGCCCCTGAAATTATTGATCTCGGCGAACGCAAAGCAATCCTTGCACGCGACGCACAAGCACAAGGAACATGGTTGCTTACAGACAATCTTGGAAGAACAGTAATTTTGCTCAATGGTGCTTTTGAAAGCCACATTCCAGCTCCACCGTATAGAGAAAGCAGAGGAATTATTTTAATGAATCTCTTTCAAGAAGAAAATTTCAAATCGGCATTTCTGTTTTATAACCTTGAAAACATTGAACCCTTTCAAGTCATTTATTTAGATACTAATCAAGCTTTTCAATGCGTTTGGGATGGGAATCAAAAACATCTTTTCGCAATAGACCTTTCAACTCCGCAAGTATTCTTCTCTCCTACTTTGTACAACAAAGAACAACAGGTAGAAAAACGAAATCACTTTTTCAAAACACTTGCTGAAATCGACACCATAGATTCCACTCAACTTTTAGAAATTCATTCCAACCAAAATATCAATTCTTTGGATTTGAATTTTTTCATGAGCCGCGATCACCAGACAACCAAGAGTGTTAGTCAGATTGAATTGAATTCAACGCAAAGCAAGTATGTTCATTGGCAGTCCTGGGACGACCAAAGACATCAACACATTCTTGAACATGTCGCTCACGCTTAAACAGCGCTGGACTCGCTTTACGCATTGGGAATATTGGCCCATGTGGACAATCTATTTGCCCATGGGACCCTATTATTTCTTCGAAAGTTTCCGCTCAGGTGGATTGGGATTTTTCACGCGCACCAATCCAATCATGCCCACGGGAGGCATGGGACTCATGGACAAAGAAGACATGTACAATCTTCTTCCGGAAGGATCTTTTCCAACTACATCTTATTTCAATTCTGAAACAGATTTCACTTCCATTCAAAAATGGATTTCAACGAACAACATTGAATTTCCTGTTGTGGTGAAACCTGCCAAAGGATGCCGTGGACGTGGTGTTGCGTTTATTCATTCGGAAAATGAACTTCAACAATTCATCTTGAATTGCCAAGAGAAAATGGTTATTCAATCGTTGATTCCCTTTAACAATGAAGTTGGAATTTTCTATGTAAGAATACCCGGAGAATCTCGCGGAAGAATTACTGGAATCGTTGAGAAGAAAGGAATTGAAATAACTGGAGATGGCATTCATTCCATAAAAGAACTTGTAGCAGAAAGCGAGCGCTATGCCTTGCATTTAATTCATTTGGAAAAAGACAGTTCACTAAACTTGAACGAAATTCTTCCAGAAGGAAAAACGAACGAACTCTCAAGCATCGGGAATCATGCGCGGGGCGCGACTTTCTTCGACATTAGTATTCGAAACAGCGAAAAACTGGAACGTGTCTTCGATTCCATTTCAAACCAAATTGAAGGTTTTTATTACGGAAGATACGATGTGAAATTTGAATCATGGGAGTTACTCGAAAACGGAGAATCGTTTTCCATTGTTGAATTGAACGGGGCGAACAGTGAACCCACACACGTATACGATCCCAAGCATTCCTATTTCTTTGCCTTGAATGAATTCAGAAAACACTGGCGCATCATGGCGCAAATTTCCAGAAAAAATAAAACTGTTTGTCCTGTGATGCCTTGGAGAAAGGCGTTTCAATTGTTTAATGATTTATGAAAAAATTAGTTCTTAGTATTCTTTGCATGAGCATGTTAGTGAGCTTCATGGGGAAACGCATTTAGACGCGCCCATACACTTCGCAATGCGCAATTCTATCCTAACCGCGAAAAACATTTTGTCACCGGCCGAATAGGGCAAGTAACAATTCCAGAATTGCATTTTCCTGGTATTACCTATGAAAATCGGCAATGGCAGTGGAGCACCGCTTCGAAT
>JBIKRF010000107.1:0-7450 GCA_044349305.1 Flavobacteriales bacterium | reverse complement strand
TTCGGGTCTTTTGAAAGTTCAGTAATTGCTTTAGCCGCTTCGCGACAATGGTCGCATCCTGGAATGAAGAAACAAACGATTCTTTTTCCTTCATCTATTTTCACTTTCAACCCGCTAAATACATTCACCTTGGCAAATTTCGAAACAACAGCAGCGGGACCTGGATTAACAACAACGGCTGGAGCATTTGTCGTTTGTGTCTGCGCGGTATCAACCGTTTGACTTGCAGGAGCAGATTCATCTTCCCACGGAATACTTGAAGTATCAACTGTTACATTATTAAGCTCCTTGAATGGTGCGAACGGAAATGCCATAAACATGAATAGGGTAGAGAACGACCAAATTAACAAGAGGAATGAAAAACGATTTGCACTTTTCTTTTCCTTGCTAATAATAAACAACCAACCCAAAAATCCAAGGGTTACTATATTCTTTATCAAGGCTTCCGTTGGAGTCATTTCAATGAACTGACCAAAACATCCGCAGTTTCCGCCTTGCCCAATTGCAATTTGATAAGATAAATGAATACAAAAAGCTATAAGCAAAAGAGCCGTTAATGGAATAACCAAACGTTTGAAGAAATGATTCTGAATAAGAGCGATACCCAAACCGAGTTCAATTCCAATAATTAGTCGAGCGTAATACGGAGCGGTGTGCCAATCGGCGAAACCTAAATCAACTAATTGTTTTTCGAAGGGAGTTAGAGGAAGCATTTTCGTGATTGCTGAAAACACAAAGAGTCCGCAAAGCAAAACACGCAACGTCCAAGAAATGTAAAGATTTCGTTTTTCCATAATTCAAAAGTAAGAAGGTTATTGAAAAAATACCGCGCCCGACTTTTCAATAAGTGTGCCGTGTATAACATTTGGTGCTTCAAGAATGTTCAAGAATCAAATCGGCTATTTTCGTTTGGTGAAGATTGCAAAGAAAATAGCTTATCAATTACTCGTTCTTTGGGGCGTCGTTACTGTGGTGTTTTTCCTTTTCAATTTAACGGGTTCAGATCCTGTTCAGAATCTTGTTGGTGAAAACGCTAATCAAGAGGTAGTGACAAACATGCGAAACAAACTTCGCTTGAACCATTCGTTAGGCGTTCGCTATTTGGAATACCTAAACAATTTATCTCCTTTAAGTATCAATAGATCTGACAATTTTAGTGAATCGTTTTACGCTGATTCCAATTCTTATAACGGTTGGTCATTTCAAATTAGCGAAAAACGTGCACTTTGGATTAAAGCTCCAAGCCTTGGAAAATCATTCATTTCAGACAAATCAGTTTCTTCCATTTTTGCTGAATCTTTTCCCGGAACATTTGTTCTTGCTTTGGGAAGTATCCTTCTCAGTCTTTTGCTTGGAATTCCAATGGGTATCTGGGCTTATCAGAAAAAGGACACTGGGATCGACAAGTCTGTCTTGTTTATTTCAGCTATAGGAATGGCCGGTCCATCTTTTTTCGTAGCGCTTATTGTGGCTTGGATAGGTGCGGTATTGTTACGCGATTACACAGGATTGAGCATGACTGGAAGTTGGTACAGTGTAGATGTTTGGGAAGGAAAGTACATAGACTTAAAGAATTTGGTTCTACCGATGATCACCTTAATGATCCGTCCGCTTGCCATTATTGTTCAATTAACAAGAAGCAGCATGTTAGATGTGATGTCGCAGGATTTTATTCGCACAGCTCGTGCAAAGGGACTTTCTGAAAGTCGTGTTCTTTACAGACATGCATTGCCCAATGCATTGAATCCAGTTGTTACAGCAGTTTCCGGATGGTTCGCTTCCTTATTAGCAGGGGCTGTATTTGTAGAATTTGTTTTCGGTTGGAAGGGGATAGGTCAAGAACTTTTTACTGCTATTGAAAAGCAAGACCAACCCATAGTCATGGGAGGCGTTATATTAGTTTCTACTGTCTTTATTGTGGTGAATGTATTGGTCGAATGGGTCTACGGATTGCTTGATCCACGCATTCGTACCTCTTCCAACTAAAGGAAAAAATCATATCTGAAATCGAATCCTTTTTCACTTCCCATCGGAAATAAAAAAGCTTCTGATTGCTGAATTAACTCTTTTTGAATAACGCTCACATTTTCTCCATATACTTCTAAAAGACTTCCATGATTTCGGAACAAGTCATGTGACCCGAGTGTTGCTATCTGAATTGCCTTTCTTGGCTCATCGAATTTCAATTTGCCAAGAGGAGCAGTCACATGGGTGAAGGGAAGCGAATCTTTTTCCAACAAAACCGAATCGCTCCAAAGAATAACATCCGGTTTAATTTCAATCAAGCCAGACATCCAACTTTGTAAATTTCTATCCGGCAAAAACGAAGTGGCATCGAATCGAAATCCGTCTATTCCTAATTCAATAAAGTTTATTAATGATTGGAATAAATACGTTTCAAGTTCTGAATTGAAATGATTCAATTGATAAACATCGGTCCAATTCGTTCCAATAGGATGAAAGGGCGAGCCATTTCCGTCTAAAGCAAAAAAATCCGAGTCATTGGCAAGAGTATGATTAATCGAAGCGTGATTCAATACCACGTCTAGGATCACCTTCATTCCCTTTACATGAGCTGCTTCTGTGAATAATTTCAATCCATTTGGACCACCCAATTCTTTTCGAACTTCAAAATTGTCTGTTATACAATAAGGCGATTTGCTGTTCGCAAAGTCCGTTGGATTTATTGGAAGAAGGTAGAGTGCATCTAATTCTAAAGACTCTAAAGCACTGAACTGACGAATAGCAGCTTCAAAGGTGCCTTCTGTCGTAAAATGGGGGATGGATATTTCGTAAATTCGCGTCACTAACGCAAATGTAGGTCAGGATTGAATGTAGCAGAAAGCGGAACGGTTTAACCGAATGAATAGAACGAAATTTTTAAAGACTATGGGGATTTTATCTGTGGGAGCTGTTCTTTCTTTGGGTGCGTTGGATGTTTTAAGTAATGGAATATCTACTCAAAAATTCCCCGTTTTCTTTTTCGGACACGGTTCTCCGATGAATGCCATTGAGCAGAATAAATATGTTGAAGGATGGAGAAAGTCAATTCAACATTTGGAAACACCGCAGGCGATTCTTTGTATTTCGGCGCATTGGTTAACTAAGGGGACAAAAGTTACAGCCATGGAGATGCCTCGAAACATTCATGATTTTGGTGGATTTCCAGATGAATTATTCGCAGTTGAATATCCAGCAAAGGGAGATTCAGCTCTAGCGCATCACATTGCCGAGCATTTAGATTTAGGCGAAGAAGGGTTGGATATGGAGTGGGGCCTGGATCACGGGACATGGAGCGTTTTGAAACAGATTTTCCCAATGGCAAATATTCCCGTTCTTCAGTTAAGTATTGATTACACCTTGTCTCATGCTCAACATTTAGAGTTAGGGGCAAAGCTTGAAGCTTTAAGAGAAAGAGGCGTTTTAATTGTTGGATCAGGAAATTTGGTTCATAATCTCAGAGCCATCGATTGGAATAATTTGGAATCAGGATACGATTGGGCGATTGAGGCTCAAGAGAATATTTCGAAAGAATTGAAGATGAAGAATTTCGAATTTTTTAAAAATATTGAGCAAAGGGGAGCAGCTTATAAAAACGCGATTCCAACTCCTGATCATTATTGGCCAGCATTATACTCGATGGCGGCAATGGGTAAGGACGAGACTTCCTTTTTCAATGAATATTACGCCATGGGAAGTTTAAGTATGCATTCATTTAAAAGTGCGAGTTGAAATGAAAAATATCACGCTAGTTAGTTTCACCAAACTGCTTGTATGTTCACTCGCATTTGTTGCGTGTGGAGGAAACAAGCAGGAGGTTCAGCCTGTTCGAAAGAACATTACGGAAACTGTTTTTGCTTCTGGAAGCATTGAAGCCATTGACAAATACAATTTGTCGGCACAGACAGAAGGATATCTTCTGGATCTTTTCGTTCAAGATGGAGACAGTGTTTCAATTGGGCAATTGCTTGCGCGAATAGACAATTCATCTACTGAAGCACAGTCTGCTTCAACCCAACAACAACTAGCTTTGGCTGAACAAAATGTTTCAGCAAATGGTCCGGCCTTGAAGGAGTTGGAAAACAACATTGCCTTTGCAGAAAAGAAAGTGGCTCAAGATAAATTGGTTTTCGAAAGGTATTCAAGACTCATCGTTTCTGATGCCGCAAGTCAATTGGAATTCGAGAACAGTAAATTGAACTATGAGAATTCAGTTTCGAATTTGAATGCCTTGAAAGAGCGATACAAGAATGTAAAGCAACAAGCGGAAATGAGCAAGTTAGCGCTTCAAGCCAGTGCAAAAACTCAACTGAATGCAGCTCAGTTCAATGAACTAAAAGCTTTGGAAAATGGAAAAGTGGCCAAAATTCTTAAGAAAAAGGGTGATTTTATTCGAAAAGGCGATGCAATTGCGCAAATGGCGAACATGAATACCTTGGTTGCGAAGTTAAATTTGGACGAGAACAGTATTGAGAAAGTGAAGATTGGTCAGACCGTTCACATTCGATTGAACACTTCGAAAGATCAAGTGATTGAAGGAACCGTTCTACGTATTTATCCGTTGTTCGATGAGGCGAGTCAATCTTATTTAGTTGATGTGCAATTCAACTCACCGCTCAATTTCAATGTATTGGGAACGAGATTGGAAGCCAACATAGACATATCTACCAAAGAAAATGTGCTTCTTATTCCAAGAAGCTATTTAAGTTTCTCTGAAACCGTTTTGGTAAAAGGAGAGGACGAGCCGAGAAAAGTAAAAGTCGGAATTCGAAGCACGGAGTATGTTGAGATTTTAGACGGTCTGTCAGAAAGTGATTTCCTGTTGCCAATTAAGAAATAATGGCAAATTCCATCAATAGAAAAATTGCGACAACCTACTTCATTTCGGGAAGGAAGATGACCACAGTTGCTATTGTTGGTGTATTGCTAGGTATTTCCATCTTTATATTTATGAATTCCTTGAGTGCAGGATTCGATCGACAGTCGAGCGAATCGTTTTTTAAGACTACGGCGCACATACGGATTTACAAAGACGATGTGCTGAGTGCGCCGCTTCAACCAGAAAATGAGAATTCTGTGCTAATCGTCAATCCGAAAGTGGTTCCAACCAAAAATACCATTGAGAATCCGAATGAAATCTTAGACTTGGTTCGTCAAAATGAAGATGTTGTTTTGGCCTTTCCGCAAGTAAACACGCCCGTATTTTATAACAACGGGGAATCCCAGATTGCGGGAACGACTATTGGATTTCCGCCCTTGGAAGGAAATCAGATGTATAAGATTGAGACATTCATGGTTCAAGGATCTATTCAAAATCTGGAATTGAACAGAAGTGGAATTCTGATTGGAAGCGGCATTGCCGAGCGCATGAATTTGAATACAGGCGACAATATGAATATCACTTCGTCCAAGGGAGTGAACTTAAATTTAACTGTAGTTGGAATTTTCCAAACCAATAACTCGAAGGAAGACAAGACCAAGTCTTATGTGAATGTGGCTGTTGCACAGCAGCTGCTTCGGGAAGGAAATACGTATATCACAGACATTAACGTAAACGTCAAAGATCCGAATCAAGCCCCCGATATAGCGGCCGACTTGTCAAAGCTAACGGGTTACAAAGCAGAAGATTGGATAGCAGCCAACGCTTCGTATATGGCGGCTTCTCGAATGAGGAAGATTGTTATTACTTTCATTTCGTTCACGCTTTTGATTGTATCGTGCTTCGGGATTTACAATATCCTTAATATGACTGTATCGCAGAAGATTAACGACATCGCCATTTTGAAGGCCATCGGTTTCAATGGGAAAGATGTTGTTCGGATCTTTGTTTATCAGGCCCTGACCATTGGAATGATTGGTGTGGCGCTAGGAGTGGGGTTCGCCATGATTTTAGTAAACATATTGAGTCATGTTTACATTGGCGGCGACATTGGGAATTTCCCGATTCGATTTGAACCATTTGTTTTCTTAAAAGGAATAGCAATAGGGTTTGTTATCACATTTTTAGCAGGATATGTCCCTGCCCGAAAGGCGGCCAAAGTTGATCCTGTAAGCATATTCCGAAAATAATGATACTGGAAGTAAAGAACATACAGAAGTTTTTCCACGATCCGGTGGAGTTCAAAGTGCTGAACGATATTTCTTTTGGAGTGGAAAAAGGTGAGTTTCTAACTCTTGTTGGAAAGTCAGGTTGTGGGAAATCGACATTGTTGTATGTCCTTTCGACTATGGATACCGATTACAAAGGCGAGTTAATCATTGATGGTGAACATGTGAGTTCGTACGGCCAGGATAGACTAGCCGCCATTCGAAATGAAAAGATTGGTTTCATTTTCCAATTTCACTATTTGCTTGCTGATTTTACCTGTTTGAACAACATCATGATTCCAGCTTTGAAATTGGGGAAATTATCGAAAGAGGAAATTGAATACAAGGCCATGGAAAAATTGCGCATGTTGGACATGACAGATCAAGCGCTTAAACCAGCCTCAAAACTTTCGGGCGGACAGCAGCAGCGAATCGCCATTGCGAGGGCACTCATTAATGACCCTTTGATAATTATGGGAGATGAGCCGACCGGGAATTTAGACAGTAAGAATACCCAAGTGGTGTTCGAGATTCTTCAGGAATTGGCTCATGAAAAGGGTCAAACCATTATTGCGGTAACCCACGATAATGACTTTGCAAAAGCGAGTGACCGAACGATTACCATGTCTGACGGCCAGATAATTTAAAAGTGGTTCGGTAGTTGAAAAGTGCTTGAAATGAGAGCACTTTTAACCATTATACCATTCATTTTATTCAGATTTCATTGTTTTTCTCAAGATTTAGCCGAAAAACAAGTTAATAACGAGCAAGATTCATTAATTTTTTCAGATACGCTTTGGCTGAAAACGATTTCAGGAGAGCGAACGAAGAATTTTCTATTGTTGACTGAGAATCCGTATATATGGGAGAATACGCCAAGGCAGAATTGCTACAAAACGTTTTATTTCAAAGTCGGTAATGAAGATTTAGAAATCTATAGGGCGTTTACTGGAGATCCTCATTATATAGATAAATTTCCAAGAGGATTATTAAAGGCTAGAAATATTTATTCGTATTCTGTTCGATTTCATTTCCAAGATCGATATGGTCCATACACAAAAGTTATGGGGTTTGAATTTAAGGATGGAGAGTTTGCGTTCTTAACGTTTAAGGGAAATATTCATTGATAGATGGGCGAATGATTGCATGAAAGGGGCGAATAATCATTCGCCCTTTATAAAGAGATATTTCAGAAGATCCATCGGGGCGAATAATCATTCGCCCCTTATTTAATATAAGAGGTTAAGATTGGATAAGAGTAGTTAAGAAAGAGTAAGAATGGTAAAATTAATGATTAACATCTCACTTCAAAACTTACTTTACATAATGTAAATTATGTGTCTCAAGGATATGTTGAAATCTG
>JBIKRF010000024.1:0-27412 GCA_044349305.1 Flavobacteriales bacterium | reverse complement strand
ACAATCTTCTTCCGGAAGGATCCTTTCCAACTACCTCCTATTTCAATTCGAAAACAGATTTCACTTCCATTCAAAAATGGATTTCAACAAACAACATTGAATTCCCTGTTGTGGTGAAACCCGCCAAAGGATGCCGTGGACGTGGTGTTGAGTTTATTCATTCCGAAAAAGAACTTCAACATTTCATCTTGAATTGCCAAGAGAAAATGGTTATTCAATCGTTGATTCCCTTCAACAATGAAGTTGGAATTTTCTATGTAAGAATACCCGGAGAATCCCGCGGAAGAATTACTGGAATCGTTGAAAAGAAAGGAATTCAAATCACAGGAGACGGCATTCATTCCATAAAAGAACTTGTTGCACAGAGCGAACGCTATGCGTTGCATTTAATTCATTTGGAAAAAGACAGTTCACTGAACTTGAACGAAATTCTTCCAAAAGGAAAAACGAAAGAACTCTCGAGCATTGGGAATCATGCGCGGGGCGCGACTTTCTTCGACGTTACTTTTCGAAACAGCGAAACATTAGAACGTGTATTCGATTCTATTTCAAACCAAATTGAAGGTTTTTATTACGGAAGATTCGATGTGAAATTTGAATCATGGGAGTTACTCGAAAACGGAGAATCGTTTTCCATTGTTGAATTGAACGGTGCGAACAGCGAGCCCACACACGTTTATGACCCCAAGCATTCCTATTTCTTCGCCTTGAATGAATTCAGAAAACACTGGAGCATCATGGCGCAAATTTCCAGAAAAAATAAAACTGTTTGTCCTGTGATGCCTTGGAAAAAGGCGTTTCAATTGTTTAATGATTTATGAAAAAATTAGTTCTTAGTATTCTTTGCATGAGCATGTTAGTGAGCTTCATGGGGAAACGCATTTAGACGCGCCCATACACTTCGCAATGCACAATTCTATCCTAACCGCGAAAAACATTTTGTCACCGGCCGAATAGGGCAAGTAACAATTCCAGAATTGCATTTTCCTGGTATTACCTATGAAAATCGGCAATGGCAGTGGAGCACCGCTTCGAATTATTGCTAATGTTTTATAGCATTAACGGAAAATTGTTAAGTGCCCCGTTTGTTCAAAAGGTTCTTGTCCGTTGTTGGGTAAAATTTTAATAAGCCACGAATAAACCGCGTCTTGCGCGTAATACTCACCCCCGTCAATGTTTCCAATCCAACCTTCTGTTACGTCTTTGGTTTGAAAGACAACATCTCCCCAACGATTAAATATTTTGAATTCGTAAGTTTGAATAAGGGACTCCCCTGTAATAGCCGGCTTAAAATAATCGTTACGTCCATCAGCATTTGGGGTGAAGGAATTCGGAATATAGATATTGAACTGATCATTAATTACTACTGTCCCGCAGCTCAAATCTGAACAGCCATCGGCATTTGTAACCAGTAAACAAACATCGTAGTCCCCGGGTCCATCACTCGGAAAAGTAAACGAAGGATCCGAAATATTCTGTGAATACATATCCATGAAGGTCCATACGTAATTAGAAGCTCCCAATGAGTAATTCATAAACTGAACGGTCGTGTTTCCAACATTCGGAGTAAGAGGTGACCAACTAAAGCTCGAGACGGGCTGCTGAGAAACGCATATATAATCGACAATTGATGCATTGCTGCTACAACCGTTTCCATCGGTTATTGAAAGTTCAATATCGTAACATCCTTGGCTATTGAAGGTGTAGTTCAATGAGGCGCAATTATTTCCACTTGGTACCCCATCTACCCACCAGGTACAACCGTTACCCTGCGGAACACTTGTATTGGTTAGCGTTACGCTAAGGGGCACACAGCCCGATGTTAAATCTGCTGTGAATGAAACTGAAGGAAGTGGATTCACAATAATAGATTGCGTATCTGTATCGCCACAATTCCCTGGAATGGTGTAAGTAATCGTCGTTGTTCCTGCCCCAGCAACACTTGGACTAAAGTTTCCATTTGCCGGGTTAGTTATACCTGTACCGCTCCATACTCCTCCGGGATTTGCTGCAGTAAGAGTCACCGGATTTGCATCGATGCAAAAAGACCCCGGATCTACTATGGTTGCATCCAAAGGACCATAAACTGTTATTGTCAAATTTGCTGCAACTGCGCAACCCGCAGGCAAATAAGATATCACTTCAGGACCAACCCCAGCGGTTGCCGGAGTGAACAAACCTGTTGAAGAAACTCCAATGCCTGACCATGTTCCGCCAGCCGGAACCGCGTTCAATTGCACGGGAGCTTCTGACAGGCACAATGGGTTTTGATTTGTTATTGAAGCAATGGCAGGACCAACGAATGGACTTGAAGTATAGACGTACGGACATCCGTATTGATCTTCTAATGTAAAAGAAACAACATCCCCATCTAGCAATCCTCCGACAATTATTGTCCCATTGTTAAGAGCTACATCGTCAACGAAATATGCATTTGCTGGTGAAACATTCATTGCTGTAAAGCTTGTTCCTAGTATTGCAGGAGCACCTCCAGAAAAACTGACTGTCAGGGTTTGTCCCGCACAATCTTGGGTCGATGTCCCTTCTATTATTTCAGGTAAATAGGTGTAAGAGAACGTGGGCCCCATATCGAAACACAAACCGGAATTCGTCAGTGAATATATGCCAGTCGTTTCATCGTACATTGTAATTGGCACAAAATAGGCTGTGTTATTTGTGAATGTCCCAGGGGGGAACTGAGCTAAAAAACTACCGTCATTCAAATCAACGATATCTTGTGAAGAAATATTTCCAACTAAACATGGATCCGTTTCGATAAACTCTCCGACACCAACCGTTGGTGGGCATGAGTATACGAGATACCATATATTGGGATTGTACATTGTAATCGGATCGAAGATATTTGCAGCGAAAGCATAGTCATTATTCGAGGTAATGCTGAATTGATCGTTGAAGCACAAATAGTTCGGATCATTGGAAACACCTGTTGTTGCGGACGTAAATGTTCCTGCACTAACGTAACATCCGCAAGGAGTCGGATTCACAAATGTCAATGTATTTGTGCATGCAGGCGATGCCGTGAAATAAACGGTAACATCGCAAGCCAACCCATCTGAAACAACATCCAAAATCGAATAATTCGTTGGAGAAACAAAAGGCGCATTGAAAACCGCTTGCTCGCCGTTACAGGTCTCAATAATTAACTGTCCAGTTGTTGGTGCATTGGAAAATTGAACTTGCCCTGTGATATCAAAGCCGTTGTTCGCTGGATCGCATACACCCAAATTCGCTTCAAGAAAATCAATGTTACAAGGAGGTCCCGAACAGGATGCCGGTGCGTTGTAGTTTATCGTTCCTGTGCAAGTTGGTGCCGCAGTAAAATATACTGTCACGTCACAAGCTAATCCATCTGCGGTAACATCGAGAATCGAATAATTGATCGGAGAAACAAAAGGCACATTGAAAATAGCTTGCTGACCATTGCATGTTTCAACTATCATTTGCCCCGTTGATGGAGCGTTTGAAAATTGAACTTGACCGGTTATGTCAAATGTGCTGTTAACAGGATCGCATGCACCAATATTCGCCGTAAAATTATTGACAGCACATGTATTTGCGGCGCAAGGTGCTGGTGCATTATACGTGACAGTTCCAGTGCAAGTCGGATCAGCAGAGAATGTCGCTACTATATTACACGGAGATCCGTTTGCAGTTAAATTAGAAAATGTATAGGGAATGCTTGAGGCAAACGGTGGATTCATGACAATCGGAGCTCCGCCGCATGAGTTGGTAATCGTGAGTGTTCCTGAACTTGGAGGATCTGTTACAGAGATTGTTCCGCTCACGTTATATTGTTGAGTTGCTTGGTTACAAGCTGTTGGATTAGCCGTTATACCATTGAACGTACAAAGAATTGCACAGTTTGTTGCCCCTGTTCCGCTAGTTTGTATTGCTGTAATGTCTGTTGGCATATTCGAATAGTTCGTCACCATAAGCATATACCATTGCCCTACTTGAGCGCCTGTAATATTCACAACCTCCGTTGATTGTGGATCATAACTACAATCAACAGTATTTCCACATGGATAAGAAAAGCAACCAAAAGTGCTATTATTGGTCAACAGAGCATTGTTGCAAGTAATATTGCTGAAGGGGCCCCAACAAATAAAGTCGACATCGACATCAGCACTATTTGTAAGCGTGATACCAATATTTCCAGCTTGAGATATATTCAGATAATACCAAGCAGGATTGGGCTGAGAAAGTAAACACTCATAATCCGGTCCCACCGCGGCATCACCATTATTCACGCCTGCAGGATAAGAAACCCCGGTTGATGAACAAAATGGAGCAGCGTCAGCACAATCCAACTGAGCATTCACAGAGATAATTGTCCAGAAAAAACAAATTATCGTAAGTAAGTTTTTTTTCACGGTTTCGGTTTTGGCAATTAAAGATTTAGACGACAACCGCATACAATA
Source organism: Flavobacteriales bacterium (assembly GCA_044349305.1). Taxonomy (GTDB): domain Bacteria; phylum Bacteroidota; class Bacteroidia; order Flavobacteriales_D; family Sanyastnellaceae; genus CAIZGX01. The sequence continues at coordinate 22,970 of JBIKRF010000024.1, read as the reverse complement.
AGTTGCACCTGTAGTCATTCAAGGTAATGCAAGATAAGAAATTACTTGAATTAAAGCAAACTGATTTCACTAAAAAAAAACAGCACTCGTTGAGTGCTGTTCAAGAAATTCAGACAAAATAAACTAATCTATCTTCTCAACTTTAATCAATTCAACTTCAAAAATCAACGTTGAAAAAGCTTCTATCTTTCCTTGAGCTCTTGAACCATAAGCCAAACCTTGAGGAATGTAGAAAGTGTATTTTGAACCTTCCTTCATCAATTGTAAACCTTCGGTCCAACCGGGTATAACCTGATTTAATCCAAAAGTAGCAGGCTTCCCGCGATCGACAGAACTGTCGAAGACCACTCCGTCAATCGTTGTTCCGTGGTAATGTACCGTTACTTTGTCGTTTTTATCCGGATTAACTCCTGATCCTTCCACATTCGATTTGTATTGCAAACCAGAAGCCGTTGTTTTAATTCCAGATTTTCTGCCGTTTTCAACCAAATAATCTTCCCCGCGTTTTTTATTCAGCTCGTTCTTTTTCTGAGAATTCTTTCTTACCTCAGCATTGATGATTCCTGTGGCCTTGTCTTTGTCCAATTTAGCCTTTCCTGATTTGCTATCAATAATTGCTTGCATGATTAGCTCATCAGATAAGTTTTCGAAACCAGCACTCTTCGCGTTTTCCATAATTGAAAGTCCGAAAGCGTATGCTAAACTATCTTCATGGGTAACAATTGCCTTATTATCAGAATTCGGCTTATTCTTTTGAGAAAAGCCGAGATTACAAATTGAAAAAAAAACAATAAAAAAAACTACCTGTTTCATGTTATTGATTTGCTATTTTAATTTCTAATACTTCCATTTCAAAAACAAGTGTTGCAAACGGAGGAATTACTCCACCTGCACCCTGCTCTCCGTAAGCTAAATTTTGCGGGATGTACAATTCATACTGTCCACCTGCCTTCATCAATTTCAATCCTTCTCCCCAGCCTTGAATAACTTGTCCTGCTGTGATTACAATAGGCTCATTTCTCTCATAAGAGCTATCGAACACTTTTCCATCTACCAATGAACCTTTGTAATGAACCACGATTGTATCGTTGTCATCTGGAGACAATCCAATTCCTTCACGAATAACTTTATACTGAAGACCTGATGCTGTAGTAATAACACCTGGTTTCATTCCATTCTCTTTTAAAAACGTCGTTTCTTTTTCCATAGTTTTTGATGCTTTTTCTGATTCTCTTCTTGCTAAAATCCCTTGAATATATGGATCAACCATTTCATTAGGTAATTGATTTGCTTTGTTCGCGTGATCCAAAATGGCTTGACCCATAATGTTCTCATTTAAACCCTCAATCCCGCTTGAAGCAATGTTGTTCGCAATACTAACGCCTATAGCGTAAGACAAACTATCGCTTTCGTTTTTCAAGACAACCGATGCTTTCTTGGGCTCTTCTTTCGGCTTCTTCTTTTTATCTCCTTGATCCATTGCATTCGAACTCAAAACCAATAAGCTCGCTCCAAGAAGTACAATATGTTTACGTTTCATTGAAAATTATTTAGGTATGCAAGATAATCAGATTCTAAGTTCATTCGTCTATTTTTGAAACATGAAGTTTTTCAAATTGCTGTTTTTTGTGGGGTTTCTTAGTTCAAAAACACAGAATGCTTCATGTCAGAACAATATTTATGGTGGAATTACATTTGAACAACTGACATTCAAAAAGTCAAGCGTATACTCTATTGGGGCTGATGTGTACGCTCCGTTTTTAGACCGTTTCACGCTCAATTACAGTTTAAAACTGGGTTACAGCAAAGACTACAACATCGCTTTTCACTCGTCCATATCGACATTAGCCGGCACCTATTTGCTTGCACTAAACGCTGACTATCCGGGAATAGCGGCTCTCGGCATAATCTGTCTTGCAATACCAGAGGGAGTTGGCATGTACCTCGGCCCGGAAGGCCATGCAATGCATTTATCAATTAATCCTTTAGGTATGGACTATTTCGGTTCACGAGACCAATCATTGGATTACACTGGAATGAGTTGCAGCGCCGTCGCTCGGGTTCATTACAAAATGAAATCTCATATTCCATCCTACATAACTCCAATGGTCGGCATCTATTATCGCTACAACCAAACAAATTTCGGCGAAAAGTTCGGAATTCGATTTGGGGTTTCATTTGGAGTGGCATCAAAGAAAGTAAATGTCCGATCGAGCTTAAAAGAATTACTTTATGAATAAAATTATCCTTATTGCTCAAGTCGTTTTCGGGATTGCTTTGAATTCGATTGGCCAATCGGACACACTTTTCATTAAACCCTGGGTAAATGGACATGCTGTATATATGTTGCCCCCAGGAAAATTGCAAGTGAACGATGTCTGGACTTCTTCAGACAGCATTTATTATCCGCCAGTTCCTGCATTCAGAAAATTCGATTTCAATTTGAAAGAAACGTATCTGCCCTTGTATGTGTATCAAGGCAAACTCGTCTATTACGATCCGTGCGATGGCATCTTCGAATCGGCATGGGTCTTCAATGATTCGGCGTTGGTGCATTTGTATTATGACGGTCCTGAAGGCTCACCCATTGCGGCAATGGAATATGCGAACGCAACTGAAATTCAATTTCGCATTCTTCAATTCAATTATGAAGAAATTGAAAAATCGATCGAATACTACTTGACCGTAAAATCGATGAATAAAGAAAAGGGGATCTACCTTTTCACTTTCGAAGATCCGTATGACGCTGAATCGAAGTATTCTTTCCCTGTCGTTGAACGATGTAAGCTTCACCTTTTCCATACTCTCGTTTGCGATTGTCTCGCAGACAAGCACACCGAGTTTCAGTGGGAAGTAGAGCCCTTTATTCCCGATTTATTCAAATAAAAAAAAACCGCCGTTGCGAGCTTTCTTCGTTGTATACCTCTACTTAACCAAAACCAATAGCTAGAAGTTCAACTTAAGTCCGAAGGTATTTGAATAAATTTCAGGGCCTTTTCCACTTGAAAATTTTGACAACAAACCGGCCTCCCAGAAAAATGACAAACTATTTGTGAAGCCAACTTCTGTATACACGTTTAACATGTACTCATTTAATCCGAAATCACCTGCGACACGCTGCTTCCGTTTTTCTCCATTTTCCCTCCATTTGTATATTGCATTTGAACTAAGGCGATATCCACCAATTACTCCAAAGGAAACATTAAAAATGTTTCTTTCTTCATTCAACCACAAGTCTTCTCTATCTCGTTCAGTCACTTTCGCGTTGAATTGAAAGACTAAAGGAACAGTCAGATAAATTGAATTCAAAGTAGCTACATTGCTCATTGGAAAACTTCCTGTTTGAAATCCAAATGTATCAACTTCAGCTAATCTTAAATTTCGATTTAAGGCAATCGTTTCCAAAGAAAAACCGAGCCCCGTTCCCAAACGAAATCGGTCTTGAACCAATTCAAACGAAGTATTAATGATTCCCATCCCTATGCTCCCGCTTGAATTTCTTTTACCTTGATTCTGCAACCACTCTGCATCGTACGCATTTTGATAAGAATCCATAAAGTTTAAAAACCCGATACGAATTCCACTGAAACCATACCATGTGAATTCTTTCAAAGGCAAATACTTACTCTTCCTATACCCTCCAGCAAGTTTTGAAGTTGAATCTGGATAGATATCAATTTTAAAATCACCCAAACGAATATGAAGCGTATCTTCCTCATAATCTTTGATTGTTGTGTCTTTCACCGCGCTATTTGCAACAACAATTTTCATTTCTTTTTTTATTTCTACATCCGTTTGCGCAACAACTGCCGTCAAGGCAAACACGAATAAAATCAATAACAATTTTGTTTTCATTTCTGTTTCATTTTTATTTTTCATGGGCGAAAAAATTTTCGCCAATTCATTTTCTTTCATGTGGGCGAAAAAATTTTCGCCAATTCATTTTCTTTCATGTGGGCGAAAAATATTTCGTAATACGGGCGAAAAATATTTCGTAATACGGGCGAAAAATATTTCGCCCCTACATCTTCCCTCTTTAAAAACTAAACCTTCTTCCCTTCCACTCAATCACCAATTTATCTTCGTGATCGTCTCTGTTACTTAACCTCGCTGCTCTGAAAAACTCTCTCACCTTTCGGATTTTCTGAACGCGTCTATCTATTTCTTGCGCAATAAATTCTCTGACGGTGATGTATTCCTTTGTTTGTTTCCTCGTTTTCATTTGTTGAAGGCTCGAATCTATCTTGGCTAAAAGCAATGAATCTTGATTTACATCTTTATTGATTTCTTTTGCTGTGGAATCCACTATTGGAATGTACACCAGATCCGTCCAAAGAATTGTATCATTTGGAAAACCGTATCCATATTCAGGATTCCATTTGTTGGGGAAAACCGTTCCTCCACAATACATCGGAGTATTCGCATCGTTCCAAGGAATGAGCCATTCCGAACTAATGAAAACAATTGAATCATGTTGTTCGAACTTCTGTTCAATCTTCTGTTCAATCTTCTTCTCTGAACGGTGATAAACATATTCTACCTGAGCTGGTTTGTCGGGTATGAAAATGAATGTTCGCAGCACCAACGCCGCAATCCATGCTGCCGCCATGCTACTTATCCAGAAATAAACACTTCGATTATTTTCTTCTTTCTTTAGACGCTGCTTGTTATCTTCATTTAATCGAACATCCAAAATTTCCTTTTGAAAATGGTTCTGAATTTCCTCAACGGAAATAGCATAGCGCTTCAAAGAATCCTTCTTGTCAAACGAAACTTCTACCCGTTCAACTTTCGGAAACTCATCTTCTATGTGTTCATACCATTCGCTCATGCTGTCCAATGAAGGGTTATAAATTCTTTCAATTCTTTTCTCGCTCTGAAGAGCGTCACTTTAACCATAGACTCGGAAAGATTCGTGATCTCACCAATCTCTCCGTACGAATAATCTTCATAATCACGCAGAAGTATCAATTGTTTTTGTTGAAGGCTCAACCTTTCCAAACCCTCGTCTATCAATGCTTTCAACTCACCACTGTGATCTTGCTCGGCAACTTCAGTCGAACCGGAAATGTTATTCTTTAACTTCTCTCTTCTCGACCAATCAACTACTGCATTGTATGCCGAAGTAAACAAATACGACTTCGATTTACCTGCCTCAACATCGTCTTTCTTCTTCCACAACTTTTCATACACATCTTGCACAATGTCTTCTGCCAATTCTTTGTCGCGCACCAACTTCAATACAAATCCAAAGATTCGATCAGACCACAGGTCAACAGCTTCATTGTATTCTGTTATGCTCATTCGACAAAACCAAGACGCACTAACACGCTAAAAGTTACAAGACTGAAGTGAAATTTTTGAAAATTCAAACTTTATGTCGCTCATTGCACTTTGTTCAACCCCTTCTGCATCGCCAACAACAAATAGACTCCTATTTCACCAAAATAGTTTTCCTTCTCCGAAAAATCGTGACTAACCTCACCTAATGATTTCGAATCAACTACTACATTCGCATTATGAGAATCTTTTCAGTATTCATTCTAGCATTCTTGTCGCTTCAATCAGCAGCGCAGGAATTTCCTTATACCGTTGTTTTAAATCCGGTGTATTCGAGTCCAGATATTGCCTTGCAATCCTATGCCTACGGCGTTTGGGAAAACCGAGTTTTACTCATTGGCGGAAGAAAAGATGGCCTTCACCAACGCCAACCCTTTGCATCATTTGCTGCAGAGGGAATGCCCTCCAACATTTCAATACTAGATCTGAATAACTACTCTTCAACTTCAGTTGAGTTCGATGTTCTTGATACTCCGTTAGCAGAACAGTTCTCTTCCACCAACATTCAATTCTATCAGACCGATAGCATTCTTTGGCTAGTAGGCGGTTATGGATACAGCGCCACTTCGCAAGACCACGTGACCTACCCCATGCTTACTGCAATTAACTTAAAGACTTTCTTTGAAGCGCAAGACAACGGGACCTTCGCTTTTGAAAGTTTCGATTTCATTACCGACCAGCGCTTTGCTGTGACTGGAGGATCTTTGAAAAAATTGAATGGCGTTTATTACTTGGCCGGTGGACATAAATTTGAAGGACGATACAACCCCATGAACGGTCCTTCCTTCACGCAGACTTATACAGAAAAAGTTTCTCGATTTATCCCAACACTCACTGCAAATGGAATTCAAGTGGAATGGTTGCCTGAATTCAGTGATCCTGCTTTACTCCATAGAAGAGATCTAAATGTGATGGAAGGAATTGATTCGAATGGACAAATGAATTTCACGCTGTTCAGCGGCGTGTTTCAGCAAGTGGCAGACTTGCCTTTCATGAATTGTGTTGAAGTAAATGAGCAAGGCGCGACTGAAATTCCTGAGTTTCAACATTTATTGAATCAATACCACACCGCTCATGTTTCCTTGTATGACGAAGTACTTCAAAAGCAACATTACTTATTTCTTGGTGGAATTTCGGAGTACTACTACGAAGGTGATGTTCTCACACAAAATGTAGATGTGCCCTTCACGAAAAACATTGCTTGCGTGACTCGTAATGCGAACAATCAATGGGTGGAAGAACTTAATCCTTCCGTCTTGCCTGCATTCTTGGGCTCGAGTTCCGAAATCATTCTCAATCAAAACCTGCCATTCATCGCAGGTGATATTATCGACTTGAATTCGGCTTACGACGGCAGTGAAATTTTATTGGGACACATGCTCGGTGGAATTCGCAGTACAGGGCAAAATATTTTCTGGACGAATAACGGCTCGCAGAGCGCGCCAAACGATACACTTTATGAAGTTTGGTTGGTGCCGAATTCAATCGATGTTGCATCAGCACATGCACTTCCAAAAAATGTATTTACCATTTACCCGAACCCAACTAGCGGAAAATTCCGCATTGAATTTTCATGTGCTAAAAATTGCGATGTGGAATTAACAGCATTCGATTCGAATGGCAAGCAAGTCGCACGCGATAAACTTGGAAATTTCCCGTCAGGAAAACACAGCGAAGAAAATCGCTGGAGAATCTTCGAGCACCCGGGCACTTATGTTCTTCAACTAAAATTAGGAGAAGAAATCATTACTCAGAAATTATTGGTTGAACCTTAACCCAAGGAAACGCCTATAAGCGATCCTATTCCGAAAGTAATTGCCGCGGCTATAAGTCCGAATAAAACCTGGCGAAATCCGCTGAACCAGACATTTCTTCCGGTGAACAAGGTGATCGCAGCACCAATACCGAACAATCCAAAGGCGCTGCATACTGTGCTCAAAATAATGGCTGTAAATCCTGTTGTAAAGAAGAAGGGTACCACCGGAATAATTGCTCCCGTAAGGAACAAGAAAAACGAAGAATACGCCGCTTCCATGGCAGAACCTTTCATCTCCTCAGCATTAATACCCAACTCTTCCCTTACTAAAATATCTAGAGCTTGTTCTTTGTTCTGCATAATCGATGCCGCCATTTCTCTTGCCTGCGCTTCAGGAATACCTTTCGCCATGTATATCAAAGCAATTTCTTGTTGTTCACCTTCCGGATTAATCTCTAACTCTTCGGCTTCCAACTCCATTTGATTTTCGGAAAGCTCTTGCGAAGACTTAACACTAATCCATTCGCCTAATGCCATAGATAAAGCACCAGCAAGCATTCCCGCCAATCCTGTCATGAGTACCGGCCCATTGCCAGAACTTGCACCTGCCACACCCATGACCAAACTGAAGTTTGAAACCAATCCGTCGTTACCTCCGAGAACCGCTGCGCGTATAGCATTTCCGCCAACATTACGGTGGCGTTTTTCAAAACGCGCCAACGAAGAACCTGAGATATTTTTATTGGTATGAAGAATATTTCGAAGGATAGAAACATGAGCCGTATCTGAAATCGAATTCTGCATGTTTTGCTTTTTACGCGCATTCAAAACACCAGCTGACAACCCCTTCTCTGTATCAAGTAAAACACCTAAGACATAATCATATCCGAATATTTTCCCAATTCTTCTTAATGTTTTCGCTCTTCCTGAAGGACCTGGCATATCGGATTCAGGAAGACCTTTACTCTTCAAAAAAGCCTTGGCATGTCCCATTTCAATTTCACTCATTTCACGAAAAACATGCGCCACATTCTGATCTTCCTCATGCTCGGCTAGCAAGGCATAAAGAAAAGAAGCGTCAACTTCGGTTTGAATACTCGTAAGATTTTCCATTTGATATGAATTCAATTAACTTTTACTTACTCTCTTTTGTCGAGGTAAATCTACGGACACTTTAGAAATCTTATTTTCACAAATCAATTTACAATTCATGTTCTACAAAATACATATCAATTTGCCCCTTATTCTTTGCCTCTATTTTACCTCTGTGCGTGCATACAAATTTATCTTTCACATATTCATATGTACCTCCACTGATGTTAATCTTACCGGCCTCTCCCGAAGACTCTAATCGAGACGCTATGTTTACCGTATCTCCCCAAATATCATAAGCGAATTTTCGAATCCCAACAATTCCAGCCACAACAGGTCCCGTGTGAATACCTATTCTAATTTCAAACACCTCTTGATTGGCTAGTTTCTTCTGAGCCACATGCTCTTGCATGAACTGTCGAATCTCAATTGCGGCCTTTACCACATCGATCGCATGCGTCTCATTCGAAACAGGAAGTCCCCCCGCACACATGTACGCGTCGCCAATGGTTTTAATTTTCTCAATGTTATGCTTCGCAATAATTGCATCGAATGCTTTGAAGCAAATATGAATTTCTTCGACCAACTGAGAGGGAGATAGCTTCTCAGAAATCTGTGTAAATCCTTTAAAATCGGTAAACATCACCGTTACCATTTCGAACTGCTTGGCGTCTGCACTGCCCTTTTCCTTCAGTTCGTTGGCCACTTCTTCCGGAAGAATATTCAACAACAAATCATCTGACTTTTGCTTTTCCAATCGCAACTCTTTGGTTCTCTCTTGAACCTCTAGATCCAATTCATCGCGCTGACGAGCAAGTAATAAATTATTTGTAACAGACTGACGAGCGAGAAAAATACTCAATGAAACGGGCAGCGACAAATAGAATGAAATTCTATGACAAATGGTCACCACAAATGGTTTTGTGGTGACCAGCGAATTGAAAAGTTGCTCTAGAACTGGGCCTGCTATAATAAAGACAAGTGACCCTGCAATGATTATCCAACCACCACTAACCTTATTTTTCACAGACAGCAAAGACAATCTTACTATTTCAAAAGATGATATCAATAAAACCAAAAAGTTAAAAACTGCAAGGTCTGCTCCAGTATAAAACGAATAGTATCCAGGACCCACGTATGAAACTACAATAGCTAGATAAATATACGGGGTCAATTTATTCTTTGAGTCAAACAAGGAGCGTAATACATGAAGCAAGAAAAAAGTTGTCAGCGCATAAGCCAGCTGATTGACGAAATGAATTAAAACAACTTGGTCTGTGGAAATTTGAAAAGCTCCCAATTCAATTAAATTAGTTACTGCTACGCTTGCAGTAAAGAAAGTAAAACAGCTAAATAGAAAAAGCGTTTTGTTCTTATACCTTTTATTGACTTGAAAAATTGTAAGTAAGAGAATAATACAATTGGTTCCAAAGAAGAATCCATAATATAGAATGGTGTTACCGCGAGCCATATCGATCTGATCGGCTGCTTCTGTCGTATGCAAGCTGCTCGACATCCACTTTGAGTTAGACAATGAGCCTTCAATTTTTAAATTGCCAATATTGGAATGATGTGCGAAACGAAACGCAAGCACATTATCTGCTTCTTGAAATTTTACAAGTGCTTTTCTAAGTGGGAAATGAAAGGCATCTTGTACAACAGCCCTTCCACCTTCATTGGAAATAGAACCATAAGCATAAATCAATTCACCATTTAGAAAAACCTCCATGGCACCTTGCCATTTTAAATAGAGCGCTAAAGGCTTATCCAATAAATCAGATGAAACCCGAAATTTCATTCGACTCCAATAAATTTTATCTAGCGAAAAAGCATTACCCTCCGTATTTGTTAGGTTGAACCAATTGCGATCGTCAAAATCCAATGATGAAAAGGAAGCACTATCACCCTCATGGTATCTTGATGAAACGACAGCATCTAGGTTAACTCCTGAAAATTTACGCTTAGTAATGGAAATCGGTATTTCTGAATTTACAAGGTCGTTAAGAGATAGTGTCGGAATTGAATCTGGGGGTGAGTCTATTGAAAAAACTTCATGCGAGAACAGACAAGCCATTGAGATCGCTAAAAAAACAATAATGCAAAATGGCCTATTACTCATTCAGCAAATATCATATATAAAGAGTATCACATGCAGCGAAATATTGCTTGAATCAAAGAACGGATGATAAATCATTAATTTCAAAATTACTTTGAGACATAAGGCGGAACCAATTGCAAAACTTTTACATTTAAAGACCTAATTGGGTATTTCATAACGAAACGTAACAATCCTTGTTAAGATAGCGTTAAATTCACACATTAATTTTTTCAGATGAAAAATTCAGTGATTTTGGTTGTCCTCCTTTTCCTTGTCACTTTCGCGCAAGCGCAAGTCGACCATTGGGAGACTGTTGTTTACGACACTCTTGATTGGCATTACGCTTTGCCAGATGCGAATACACCAAGCAATTGGATAGACCCGGCCTTCGATGATGCAACTTGGTCTGTTGGTAATGGAGGGTTCGGATTCGGAGATGGAGACGATGGAACGACTATTCCAACAGGAAACATATCGGTTTATCATAGAATTCATTTCAACATAAACGATTGGAATGAAATATCAAAGTTCATCTTGAACATGGATTATGACGATAGTTATGTAGCCTATTTAAATGGAAATGAAATTTCGCGTTCAAATATCACCTCTTCCGGACAACCGACTTGGGACCAAGGTGCTGACGGACAGCATGAAGCCAACATGTATCAGGGAGGAAATCCAGACCAAGTCATTTTCCTTACTGAAAACTACCTTTCCATTCTGAACAACGGAGACAATGTATTTTGTGTTGAAGCGCACAACATTACAACCAATTCAGGTGATATTACCTCTCGCCCCTTTCTTCACGTGGGATTAACTACAAACAATACTTACTTCGGCCAAACTCCTTCCTGGTTTACTCCTCCTTTCGAATTTGTATCATCAACACTTCCAATTGTTGTTGTTAATACGTATGGCGTTGACATTCCTGACGAACCTAAAATTGATGCCGAGATGGGAATCATCTTCAATGGTGAAGGTCAGGTAAATTATCTCTCTGATTCTTTGAATGAATTCTATGGACTGATTGCGATTGAGAAACGAGGTTCGTCTTCGAATGGCTTCCCTGCAAAATCATACGGACTTGAGACGCGCGGTCCTGATAGTGTGAACTACAATGCTTCCATATTCAATTGGCCTGCTGACAATGATTGGATTTTATACGCTCCCTACACAGATAAGACAATGATCCGGAATGTTCTCACCTATCATCTGGGTAATGAAATGGGACGCTGGACTCCGAGAACGAAACTCTGCGAGCTTATGTTGAACGGTGAATACATGGGTGTCTATGTGTTCATGGAAAGGATTAAACAAAACCCAGGCAGAGTAAACATTAACGAACTTCTTCCCGCAGACACCTTAAACAACGAACTTACTGGAGGCTACATTTTAAAGGTAGATAAGACCACTGCAGGTGGAATTATTGCATGGGATTCTCCCTACCCCGCTCAGGCGCCGAGTAACGTGACCATTGGTCTTCAATTACACGATCCCGAGCTCTTGGAACTGCACCCTTCACAGTTAAATTACATTCAAACGTATTTCACCGACTGGGAAGACGCACTTGTATCTAACGACTTTACTGATCCTGTTTTGGGATATCACAAGTTCATTGACGTCCCTTCATTCATTGATTTCTTTCTTGTGAATGAAGTTTCTAAAAATGTCGATGGATATCGTATTTCGTCATACTTCTACAAAGAACGTTTTAGCGAAGGGAATAAATTATTCGCCGGACCTCTCTGGGATTTCAACATCGCATGGGGGAACTCGGATTATTGTCAAGGTGGAGAAACCTACGGTTGGGAAATCAATTTCAATGAGGTCTGCGGTGGTGGAAACAATCCTTCTTGGTGGAACCGTTTACTTGAGGACAGCCTTTACGCGAACGAAGTGCATTGCAGATGGAATGAACTGCGCACTACCCTTCTCGATACAACCTATTTGTATAACTACATTGACAGCCTCGCACAAGTACTCGAGGTTCCTGCTACGCGTCACTACCAACGTTGGCCAATTTTGGGAAATTACGTTTGGCCAAACAACTTCGTTGGAGATACCTATCAAGAAGAGGTGGATTACTTGAAATTATGGATTGGAGAGCGTATTGCTTGGATGGACGCGAACATGTTCGGCACATGCGACACAACGGTGCATGTTTCCGATTTGAACAATGTTCCATTCAACATTTATCCGAATCCAACCAACGATATTTTGTACGTTGAAACGCCCTTCGAAAAAAACTTTGAAATAAAAGTTTACACCACACAATGCACATTGGTGCAGCGTGTTCAAAGAGCTAACGCTTCGCGCACATCACTCTCTCTTGCTAATCTTCCAAAAGGAATGTATTTCATCCAAATTAAAAACGACAACCAAACACTTACTACTCAAAAAATAATCGTACAATGAAAATAAAATCAATACTCTTCGCCACTCTTGTAGCCATTGCCTTTTCATCTTGTGAAAAAATTGCTGGTCCAGGTGGAACTTCAACAATTACAGGAACTGTCTCTGGAATTAACGAAAGTGCGGGACAATATGAGTCTATCGAAATTACTGTAACACCAGGCAGCCTTTTGGAACATGGCGATTATTTCATTGTGAATCAACTTTCAGGAGACAACTTCTATTTCTATTTCAACAATCCAGTTTGGGTGACTAGCGCGGATCCGGCCCTTCAAGGAAGAACGGGCGTTCAGATCGATTTCTCATACGACGATACTGATTTAGCAATTGCCAACAAAGTCGATTCTGCATTGAACGCAAATCTTGCTAGTGGCTTTAACGTCAATACAAATGGTGATATCATAACCTTGACCGCAACCGAAATGGGAAACATTCCTGATCCAGATGATGTTTCTACTTCTTTTTTAATTGATGTTTCAAATCAAGGACAATTGGGTTTTATTGGTGAAGAAACTGCAATGACTGACATGCGCGTTTATTTGTGCTACGGTGAAAATGAATTGTATGATGAATCAACGAAGACTGGTGCTAACGGGGCTTTCTCTTTCCGTAATCTTCAAATCGGAACGTATTCTGTTTACGTTTTATCGAAAGACAGCACAACACAAGAGTACACCATCCCTGTTCGTAAAGAAATTGAAATCACAGCAGAGGGCAGTATTGTAGAAGTTGGAAACCTTTTCATTCAGCATTAATGAAACGAATTGCTCTTTTCCTTTTGTTGGTCATCCCCAGTTTATCTTGGTCGCAAAACGCTATTTTTAACCGAAACGAAATTGGCATTAAGATCAAACCAACGAAACGTTTTTCAGCAACCCTTGCTGGGCAATATCGTTGGAATGTTTCTGAAAAAGTCTATTCTAAAACACTTTTCAATGCCCGATTAAAATACGATATCGCCAAACCTTTTTCCATTCTGGCTTCTTACAGAAGAACATGGATGCCGAATGATTACTTCTATTTAGACAATGAAGAGAACACTTATGGACATCGATTCGCGGCAGGGTTCTCTTGGGATATTTTAAGAACATTCAAATCAAAGGCGAAATCTAGTTTAAAATACACCTCGCAATACCAAAAGGAATTCTTCAAGTTCAAACGGGAACAGATTTACTGGAGAAATCGACTTTCATTAGACCTTCACATTGGATTGAAAAGAATGACTCCGGTTATAAGCGCCGAAAGTTTTTTCAGAACGAATCAATATTTTCAGCTGCTGAATAATGGTGTGCTTACCTCTGGACTCATGAATGAAATGCGTTACGGTTTTGGTTTGAATTTCGATTTACCTAAGAACCATGAGATTCAGATCGGTGGAATCTATCGCGATTTTCAAACTAGAAAATGGGACGCGTGGGTTATGCAGTTTTCTTACTTTTATACCATTGAAAAGAAAAAGGCTAAAACTCCAACAACAATTGGCGTTCCGGAGTTTTAAAATGACTAAACTAATCTTACGCAACCATTCTTCCCCTTTCTTACCTTTTCTTCCTCTATCTTACCTTTTCTTACCTCCTCTTACCTCTTCTAACCTTTTCCTCCCTTCTCTACCCTTTTCAAAGACTCGCCATCGGCATTCGTGCTTCGCACATTAGTCCGCAGGACATTAGTCTTAAAGACATTCGTGCTTCGCACATTAGTCCAAAGGACATTCGTATCTTTGATACATCATGAACTCTCAAGTAGACTCCATCCTAGCTGAAGGCTGCGGTCGATGTAAACTCGTCGGCACTCCGCAATGCCGAATCATTATTCGAAATATAGAAATGAAGGCGCTACGGGAAATTGCGTTGGAAACAGGATTAGACGAAGAAGTTAAATGGGGATTTCCAGCATATACTTTCAAGAAGAAAAACATTTTCATGCTAGGAAGTTTCAAAGAATATTCAAGCATAATGTTTTTCAAAGGAGCGTTACTCAGCGACCCTGATAACATTTTAGTTCAACCTACTGAGAATTCAAATTCAGGCAGACAGCTTCGATTTACCAATGCCAAAGAAATTTTAAAAATAAAAAAGACTATTCTTCAGTACATTTTCGAAGCGACTGAACTTGAAAAGTCGGGGGCGAAAGTTGAAGCCAAGAAAACTTCTGAATATCCCATGCCCGATGAATTAAGAAACAAATTCAAAGAACTTCCTGAATTGAAAACGGCATTCGAAAAGCTCACTCCAGGAAGACAACGTGGATACTTACTACACTTTTCCCAAGCCAAACAATCTGCCACTCGCCTTTCTCGCATCGAGAAATGCATGGAAGCAATTTTTATCGGCAAAGGCATGAACGAATAAATCAAATTGAAATGAGCAGTCCAAATCGATCTAGAAGAATTCTCATACTCATTGCCCTACTCTGCTTGGTCGTTGTGATTGTTTATGCTTTTCAGTCGACCAATGCTCCAGTTGTTTCAAATACAGAAATCAAACAAGAAGAACAAAAGGAAGAAATTATTCAAACCGAAAACATTAGCCATCTGGAGTATCCTGCTATTCTTCCCAACGAGAAAATAATTTCCCATTCGGGTTATTCCTTTGTCTACTCGGAAGAACATGAACAAGCGAAATGGATTGCTTATGAATTAACAAAGGAAGAGACCAACAGTCTTTTTGAACGGACAGACAAATTCCTTGTAGATCCAATGGTTTCCACCGGCACTGCGGAAAATTCTGACTATGCGAATTCGGGATACGACAGAGGACACTTGGCTCCAGCAGCAGACATGGGCTGGTCGGCTGTCTCAATGAAAGAAAGTTTTTACTTCAGCAATATGAGTCCGCAGCTCCCTGGATTCAATCGCGGTGTTTGGAAAAGATTGGAAGAACTCATGCGTTCGTGGGCATCAGATTACAGCGCGATATATATTGTTACTGGACCAGTCTTAAAATCAGGATTACCAACCATCGGGGGAAATCGTGTTTCAATACCGCTCGAGTATTACAAAGTCATTTTAGATTACACACAACCGGAAATCCATGCAATCGGGTTTATTCTTCCAAATGCTTCATCGAGCGCTTCGCTTAACACATTCGCTGTGAGCATTGACGAAGTAGAAAGCAGAACAGGCCTTGACTTCTTCCCTGCCCTTACCGATGATCAAGAGACGAAACTTGAAAAAGAGGTATGTCAAACGTGTTGGCATTGGCAGGCTTCAAAAACGAACAATGGTTCCGGGTCCAATAACAAAACAGGCAGCTCAGTTCAATGCTACGGAATTACAAAAGCAGGGGCTCGTTGCAAACGTATGACATTAAGCGAAAACGGAAGATGTTACCAGCACGGCGGAAATTAACACCGCTTTTCTTTCATAAATAAAATCTATAATTTCATAAAAACTATTGATGAATACTCTCGTAGTATCGCATCTACATTTGGTCGGTCAAAATAAGACTCACTAAATAAATTATAGTATGAAAAAAATCTTATTAATTATGGGAATAGCCGCATCTGCGAGCAGTTATGCGCAGCATCATGAAGGCATGACCGGACAATGTCCCTTCCACTCATCAACCACTCCAACAAAAACTGAAGTCATCGGTAGCGGACAAAGCAACAAAGATTGGTGGCCGAATGCCCTTAATTTAGAGGTGCTGAGACAAAATTCCAGTTTGTCGAATCCGATGGACGAGCAATTCAATTACACGAAAGCCTTCACTACGTTGGACTATTTCGCATTGAAGAAAGACATCAACACCTTGCTTACACAAAGCCAAGATTGGTGGCCAGCAGATTTCGGAAATTACGGTCCTTTTTTCGTACGCATGTCATGGCACAGCGCAGGCACCTACAGAACCGGTGACGGACGTGGAGGTACTCGTTCAGGTATGGAACGCTTCGCGCCACAAAACAGTTGGCCCGATAACGCGAACTTAGATAAAGCAAGAAGATTGTTATGGCCTATTAAGCAGAAATATGGCAACCAAATTTCATGGGCCGACTTAATGATTCTTACTGGAAATGTTGCTCTTGAAAACATGGGCTTCAAGACGTTTGGATTCGGTGGTGGACGTGTTGACGTTTGGGAACCGGAGCAATATGTATATTGGGGACCTGAAACGAAATGGTTAGACGACAAGCGCTACACCGAAGGAAGACAACTTGAAAAGCCTTTGGCTGCTGTTCAAATGGGATTAATCTATGTTAATCCTGAAGGACCTAACGGAAATCCAGATCCATTGGCTTCAGCGAAAGACATTCGCGAAACATTCGGAAGAATGGGAATGAACGATGAAGAGACTGTTGCGCTTATTGCAGGTGGACATACCTTCGGAAAGACGCACGGTGCGGGAAGCGCTTCGCATGTGGGCGAAGCACCTGAAGGCGCTGGAATTGAAGAACAAGGTTTAGGATGGAAGAGCGACTTCAATACAGGAAAAGGAAAAGATGCCATCACTTCAGGATTGGAAGTAACGTGGAACTCTACTCCAACACAATGGAGCAACAGATACTTCACCACACTCTTCAATAACGAATGGGAATTGACAACGAGCCCTGCTGGTGCGAAACAATGGACTCCGAAAAAAGGAGTTGCCAATGTTCCAGATGCACACGACGCGACTAAAAAGCAATTACCAGGAATGCTTACTACTGACATCGCATTGCGTGTTGATCCTGCCTATGAAAAAATCTCTAGAAGATTCTTAGAGCATCCTGAAGAATTCGCAGATGCTTTTGCTCGTGCTTGGTTCAAGTTAACCCATCGCGATATGGGACCGAAGACCACTTACCTAGGCCCTGAAATTCCTAAAGAGAACTTGATTTGGCAAGATCCTATTCCTGCTTTGAATCATGCTACAATTGACAACAATGATATTGCGGCATTGAAAACACAACTGTTTGCCTCTGGATTAACCTTGAGTGAAATGGCTTCTACTGCATGGGCATCTGCCTCTACCTACCGTAATTCAGATAGACGCGGCGGCGCAAACGGTGCGCGTATTCGCTTAGCACCACAGAAAGATTGGGAAGTAAACAACCCGAAGCAATTGACAAAGGTGCTTGCTGCGTATGAAAAAATTCAGAAAGACTTCAACGGAAAAACGAAAGATGGTAAGAAGGTTTCTATGGCTGACCTAATTGTTTTAGCTGGAAACATTTCAATTGAACAAGCTGCGAAAAATGCTGGGGTTACGATTTCAATTCCATTTACTCCTGGACGCATGGATGCAACACAAGAGCAAACAGATGCTGCATCATTTGCAGTGCTTGAGCCAATGGCCGATGGATTCCGTAATTATTTAAAAACGAAATACACCGTTCCCACAGAAGCACTTCTTGTAGATAAAGCACAATTGTTAACGCTAACGGCTCCAGAGATGACTGTATTGGTTGGAGGTATGCGTGCATTGAATGCGAATTTCGACAATTCAAACAACGGTATTTTCAGTAACAAGAAAGACCAATTGAACAATGAATTCTTCGTTCAGCTTCTTGATATCAATACTACTTGGAAGGCTGCAGATGATACAGAAGAAATCTTTGAAGGAAGAGATCGCAAGACGGGTGAATTGAAATACAAAGCCACTCGCGCTGACTTGATCTTCGGTTCAAATTCTGAATTACGCGCTGTTGCAGAAGTGTATGCTAGCAACGATGCGAAAGAAAAATTTGTAAAAGATTTTGCTAAAGCTTGGAACAAGGTGATGAACCTAGACCGCTTTGATGTGAAGTAATTTGTGAAGTTGAACGTGTTGAGGAAAAAAGGTCGACAATTTGTCGGCCTTTTTTATTTCAATTTCTTTTCGGTTTGAACGAAAAGAACAATGACACTAATAATCAATAACGCAACCGAAATCACGGCAGACACTTCATTAGGAATAGGCAGCACAATCAGCAATCCTCCAATTGCAAGCATACCCAATCCTTGCTTCAGCATAAGTTGCGAAGAAAAGCGCTGAGCTATGTCCCAATTCTCTTGAGACTTCATACTTCTTGAAGTTCGGTATCCGTATATGCCATTAATCTTCTTTGGCGGGAACTTCATTGTGATAAATGCTGCAATGGAAAAGGCTAATCCAACCAAAAACAAAGGAAGCGCACCCATGATTATTTAATTTCAATGGTAACCTTTTTTCCCAAACCAACTTCGAACAATTCCAAAAGCGTCCTTAACGTTATGTTTCGCCCATCGTTTTCAATACGAGAAATGTAACTGCGTTTCTTGTTCACTTTTTGAGCAAACTGTTCTTGAGTAAGGTTGGCTTCCTCTCTTAGTGCTCTCAAATGCATTCCGATGACAAATGCCGTAGCATCTCTTTCATACGCATCTCGCTCAGGAGTTCCTATTGGCCCTTTGAATTCATCTTTAAATTCCGACCACGTTGTTAATTTACCTTTCTCTTGTTTCATAATATTTGAGCATTAATAGTTTCGCTTTTTCTATTTCTCGCTTGGGAGTCTTTTGATCTTTCTTAACAAAGCCATTGAGCAAGACCACAATATTACCCGCATCGAATAAGCAGAAAATTCGCCAGCAATTCGTTCCAAGCATAACCCGAAGTTCAAACAACCCTTTAACATTCCGAATACTCTTCATGTGATTGCTAGATAACTTCTGATTTGTTTCAACCAATTCTATGAGCCAATCAATCTTATCTTGAACTCTTTTATTTTGTTCGAAATAAAACCGATGAAAATAGGTGTCAAAGAATACTATTTCTCGAATTTTCCGCATAACAAATGTAACTTATAAGTATCATTACTCCAAATTGAGTTTTGAAATTTTACACTAAAAGTTCCCGAATCCTTATGTGCTAGTTATGCCAATTCAAGAATGAACCATTAATGGTTTGGCTTGTACAGCAAGACTTCTATACCTTTATAACGATGAATAAACTTGTTCTAATTCTTAGTCTCTTCATTCTTGGACTACCTGTATACAGTTCGGCACAAGAGGTTCAATGCATCTTCAATCCGTATAATAAAATTGGAAGTAACTACTTCTTCTCGACATATTGGGACGTTTCTCCAAGTAACGTAATGGATGGCACATGCATTCAGTATATGGCGAACACCAATGATGTATATGAAAAGCGCATCTTCAAAAAAGGAATCATTCAACTTGAAACAACGAACTACATCAACCCAACGCGCAAGCGAACACACTTCGAACGTGTGAAACGCGACAGCACCATAGCGGAATACAAACAATACAGGGAAGACGGAAAATTAGAACGCACAACTAAATATTATCACGACCAAACCGGTCGACGCTGCTGGCAAGATTGTCACTATTATTCTACCGGAAAACTTCAATCGACTCAGTCTTTTGCGGCGCTTCGTGCTGAAGAGCTCAAAGGGTTTTCCTCTGATGTTATTCCAGAGCATACGATTGATTCAGAAGGATACGGCTGGCAAACAGTTCCGATTGGCGTGAGCAAAACCTATTTTCAAAATGGAAAGTTGAATACCCTAAGCACCTTTGGTTTTACAAAAAACGCATTGGCGGCTTATGACATTGGACTGCATGGCCCTTATGAATCCTACAACGAAGAGGGAGTATTAATGTCAAAAGGACAATATGCTAATGGGAGAGCGAATGGTGAATGGCGTTATTACTTTTTCGATGGAAAGCTTTCTGAAATAAAGACTTTCAAAGATGATTTCGGAATTGGCACTTGGATCGGTTATCACTACTCAACAGGAAAAGTTGCCTACACCGAAGTGTATGACAATGAAAAGTATTATTGGCCTGTGCCTAAAACCACTCGTTACAACGAGAAGGGACAAGTGGTTTACGAAAAAGAAATATTACTCGATGGAAAAGGATACGTTAAATCGTATTTCGACAATAGTCTTCCGAATGACATTACCATATACTACCACGGCCCCACGGAAATCTCGGAATACTACGCATACTTCGAAACTGGACAACTCAAAAGAAAAACCTATTACAGAGCCAAAAACGACACGCTAAGCGCAGAGTATTTCGAGGACGGCAGCATGAAACACTTAAACCTAACTCCAAATATTGGAAGCGGGAATACAAAGCAGTTGATGGCCACCTATTACTCCCCTGGCAAAATGCAATCTCAATCTTACTACACCTACAAAGACGGTATCACGGATCAACACATTGAGCAATTCTACGAAAACGGAAACTTCAAATACGAATTGGTTCTTCATGAAAAAGAACAAACCGAAAGAGACTTCTATCGAAACGGAAAATTAAAAACCGAAAAACATTATGTCAACGATTTACTGAATGGAAATTGGATTCAAAAAGATTCATTGGGAAACACGTTACGCAATTGCTTTTATTCTTCCGGATTCAAACTCGGGAAGTGCGAAAAAATAGAACCTGTAAAAATCGTTTCTGCCCCTAAAGACGAACTTAAAGTGTGGAGAGCTGCCGTTATTTCAACTTATATGAGACGGTTCTACAACAACAGTATTCAAGACCCTTCTCCAAGTTTCGTTGAAAAAGAAAAAATAGATCAAGAAGCAGAAATCATTTGGAAAGTAGTTGAGTATTGCAATCAAAATGGATACACTTTCCTGCCAAATGCGGAAGTGAAGATTGACGGGGGAATTTCGTACACGTTTAATGCTCCAGTAAGCGCTTATGATCCACATGAACAGCAGATCGACTCCATCTTAGTTTCAAGAGGATTCACCATTACAAAAAAATTGAAACAAGCGGGATACTGCACTTTCCAACTTACAACTGAAGACTACCACGGTATCGAATCCTTCAATGAAATGCTCGTTAAGTTTTTCCCATTTAACAGCGGATATTTCTATGCAAACAGTCTTCAACCTGAAGTTGATTTCGGTTGGAAAGGAAGTCGCAACTTCAGCAGTTTTTTATTCGAACGACGAGAAAACGAGAAGGCGTATATTGTTACACTTTACAACTATGGCGCGTCAAAACTGTTTACACTCTACGACGATGGGGATGTTGAGTTCTACAACGGTCGCGGAGATTGGAGTCAGCCCGATATGTCTAACTACCAGCATATGTGGTGGGATTGAGTTTTTCTTTGTATTTTCATTTCTGAAATTAATTCAAAATGACGCTGACCGAAAGTCTTCAAATTCTCAATCTCAATCATTCTGCGTCGATAGAAGATATTAAGAAAGCTTTTCGAGTTCAAGCGAAATTGATGCATCCAGACAAAAACAAAAGTCCGAATGCTAATGAAGAGTTTGTAAAATTGAATGAAGCGTATGAGTTTTTGATTAATTGGAAGACGCATCCGTCCTCACATGAAAGTTCTTCTCAAGACAATAGAACTGATGCTGAATTTCGTGCTCGAGAACATGCACGAATGAGATATCGAGATTTCGTAAAAAGTCAAGCATTCAAATCAACTTCAAAATACACCGACAACCAACTTCAGCTGTACTTTTTAATTAATACTTTTCTTTACGGAGTAATTCCCTTTTTTCTATTTGCCTTTTGGGATCTAATTGGATTATGCACTGCTATTGGAATTAATCTATTGGCAATCCCCTATTCTAAATGGTATTTCAATGAAATTGCACTTGGTTTTAAAGAACATTTTGTTACTACGGTTTCATCACTTTGGGGCGAAGGTGTGATTTACAAAATCGTAGCTTTTGCGCTTAACATTATAATTTACTCAAACTTCGCTTTACGAATTTTACTTCCATTTAGCGCGCTTATCATTTCATTTATTGGACTCACATTCATACCTGACCTTGTTTTAAAAAGAATCATAGGTCCTTCAAAAGCCTCCTGGTACTCCATGGTTATTCTTCCCTTCGTTATTAATTTATTTGTGCTTTCTAACTTTGTCTTTTCAGGCAATGAAAGGAAAGAAACTCTTTCATACTATAACAAAACAGATCTTTCTTATTCGAAAGGAGGTCGAAGCAAAGGAAGAGTAGCCACTCCGATTATAGAATTTACAAATGGCAAGTATCAGGATTACCTTGGCATGCGATTTTTTTGGAGCAGAGACGAATCGTTGGAGAACAACTTTGTAACAATAACTTTCAAATCGAGTTACTGCGGACTAACAATAGTTACAGACTACGAATTCCTTTACGACCCAAACTACTCAAGGACGAAGGAATCTTATCATTAATTAAAAAATAGAACTTACCTCACACTGTACTCGCCAAGCGTAGTCGCAATCTCATCGGCAAGTGGAAGAACTTCTTTCGTTCCTATACCCACACAATAGAACCCTCCAGTTTTAGCGGCTTGAACACCTGAAATAGCATCTTCGAAAACAATGCATTCACTTG
>JBIKRF010000106.1:0-7574 GCA_044349305.1 Flavobacteriales bacterium | reverse complement strand
AGTAGGTTTATTCTTCAAATATAGTAATTCCTCTTTAGTTTTGCTGCATGCACGAAGTCATCAGAATTGAAAACCTCACCCGTTTCTACACCATTGGTGAAGAAACCGTTCGTGCATTAAATGGCATTAACCTGAACATAAATAAAAACGAATATGTCGCTTTAATGGGACCTTCGGGATCAGGAAAGTCAACACTCATGAATATCATCGGGTGTTTAGACACCCCTACTTCCGGAGAATATTTCCTCAACGGACCCAATGTTGCGCAACTGTCCGATTCCGAATTGGCAGCCATTCGAAACAAAGAAATTGGCTTTGTCTTTCAAACCTTTAACTTACTCCCAAGGTTAACCGCATTACAAAATGTGGCTTTACCCCTCGTCTATGCCGGTATTCCTGAATCAGATCGTTTGAAAAAAGCCAAAGAAGTTCTAGAACAAGTCGGTCTCGGAAATCGCATGACACACAGGCCGAATGAACTTTCCGGCGGACAACGTCAGCGTGTTGCAGTGGCCCGCGCACTTGTGAATCATCCTTCTATCATCTTGGCCGACGAACCCACAGGTAACCTCGACACTAAGACTAGCGAAGAAATCATGCAGCTGTTCGATATTATTCATCAAGCTGGAAACACCATTGTTTTGGTAACACACGAAGAAGACATTGCCCTTCGAGCCAAACGTGTAGTTCGCATGCGTGATGGAATTGTTGAAAGCGACCAAGCGCAAGTATAACCTCTCGTGGCGTATATTTGCCACTCATTTTTTCACCATGAACATCAAAGAAATCCTTTCATCACTTCCAACAGGAACCACAATTCAACTCAACGGTTGGGTTCGCACTTTTCGTAACGAGCAATTCATTGCACTAAACGACGGTTCTTGCATCTCGAATTTGCAAGTGGTTGTGAATGCCGATTCTCTTTCGGAAGAAGACAGCAAACGCATTCATACAGGTGCTTGCATCTCCGTTCAGGGAACACTTACCGAAAGTTTAGGGAAAGGACAAGCGATAGAACTTACCGCTTCTAAAGTTGAAGTTCTTGGCGAAAGCAATCCGATGGAATTTCCTATTCAAATGAAAAAACATTCGTTGGAATTCCTTCGTGAAAAAGCACACTTGCGTTTCCGCACTTCTACTTTCAGCGCCGTATTCAGACTTCGTCATCAATTGTCTTTCGCGATACACAATTATTTCAATCAAAACGGATTCGTGAACATTCACGCTCCAATCATTACCGGAAGCGATGCTGAAGGTGCTGGAGAAATGTTTACGGTTTCAAACTTCGACCTTGAAAATCCGCCACGCAAGGAAGACGGAACAATCGATTTCGGAGAAGACTTCTTCGGAAAGCATACGCACCTTACGGTAAGCGGACAACTTGAAGCAGAATTAGCTGCGCTGGCACTTGGAAAAGTATACACCTTCGGACCAACGTTCCGTGCAGAAAACAGCAACACAAGCAGACACCTTGCAGAGTTCTGGATGATTGAACCTGAGGTTGCGTTCAATGACCTTGCGGCTAACGCAGATTTGGCTGAAGACTTTTTGAAGTATTGCATTCGCTACGTTTTGGAAAACGGAAAAGAAGATTTGCTTTTCCTTCAAGAACGCGAAGCAACTGAAGACAAACAGAAGCCTACAGAGGAGCGTCAAACCGCGCCGCTCATCGAGCGTCTCGAGTTCGTTGCGAACAACACTTTCGAGCGCATCACATACACCGAAGCAATAGACATTCTCTTGAATTCAAGTCACTATAAAAAGAAGAAATTCAAATACCCAATTGAATGGGGAATTGATCTTCAAAGTGAACACGAAAGATATTTGGTTGAAAAGCATTTCCAAAAGCCTGTTGTGCTAACCAACTACCCTGCTGCAATTAAGGCATTTTATATGCGTTTGAATGAAGACCAAAAAACCGTAGCTGCTATGGATATTTTGGTTCCGGGCATTGGTGAAATTATTGGTGGAAGTCAGCGTGAAGAACGCTACGATGTGCTCCTTGAAAAATGCAAACAGTTCAACATTCCTGAAGAAAGTATGTGGTGGTATTTGGAAACTCGTAAGTTCGGAACATGTCAGCATGCTGGATTCGGACTGGGCTTCGAAAGATTGGTGATGTACGTAACCGGAATGACAAACATCCGAGATGTTATACCTTTCCCTCGCACACCGAAGAACGCGGAATTCTAATTTGAAATTTTATTTCTGAATTAGGGCAATCCACACCGATGTGCGGAATTCGTCGATACGCGTCCAAATTGGACGAACGACGCCGTTAACAGCTGATATGTTGTTGTAGTCACCTAGAAAAACACTTGCGTTCGTTACAAACGGTTTCTCACTAATACGTTCGTTTACCCATGTTTTTCCGCCATCGGAAGATGAAGCTAAATATACATCGGTCTGAAAATCGGTGTAATTTCTTCTGTCGTAAAACACCGCATATAAATTTCCAGTCACAACATCAACTGTCATCCAAGGAAAAAACTGGTGCGTGTTCGTTTTATCATTGTTCACGCGAACCGCTTCAGTCCAATGCTCTCCACCGTCTGAAGATGAAGAAACAAAAACATCGACATCCTTGTTGCGCTCATCGCTCCAACACAAATAAAGATTTCCTCTGTTCGGTCCTTGACTTAAATCGCTCAAAAGAATGGGCATTCCGTTGGCGCGATAAACACCTGGAATGTCTTGATTCCATCCGCCTGGAATACTCATTACAACCTTTGATTTCGGCATCCATGTATTACCGCCATCCAAAGACTTATTGAAGTAGATATTCTCTTGATGCGCCCAAGCCACATAAACTTCATTGTTTAATCCTGCTGCCGGAACAGCGCCCTCAACCGTGTTATCATCGTCTAAACATCCGCCTAAAACATCACTAATAGCAATCGGTTTTGAAAACGAGGTTTCACCTTTCTTTCCTTTTGAAAAAAGTATTCTCGAATGATCATTCGGTTCTTTACTCTCGTATTTATCGAACTCCGTCCAAGTAACATAAATCTCACTTCCGTCTTTCGAAGTGGTTGCCCATTGCTTGTCTTGATCTTTGGGTGCGTTGGTGCCTATGGCTATACCATCTGTCCAACAGTTTCGTTGACAAGAAATTTTCTTTTCTTTCAATTGCTGAATAACAATAGACTCGAGCAATCGCTCGCTTCTCCAGCCTTTATTCTCAGGATCGCCTAAATGCAAGAAGTAAAAATCGCCCAAGGGGGATGCTACAATTGTTGGATCACCATATACGCCATGAGAAGATTTAAGAACATCGTGATCCCAAGTGATTCCACCATCTTCACTTTTGTACACGTTATTCAATATCGATCCTGCAACCATTCTTTTCGGATTGGTCGGATCAATTGCTATGCTCGGTTCACTTGGATCGAAGGAAGAAAAAATTCCTTTTCCAGAAACAAGTTCTACATTTTTGTATTCGCTCTGGGCACAAGCACAGACACTTATGAAACAACTAAAACTTAGAATGAAATTTTTGAGCATATTCTTTGGCGAAATAAGTTAGAATAACACTTGCGCCAGATCGTGCTATGCTCGTAAGCATTTCAGGCATGGCCTTGTTGTAATCTATCCAACCTCGTTCAGCCGCAGCTTTTAACATTGCATACTCACCACTTACATTGTATGCAGCAATGGGCAAGGAAGAATAATTACTCAAATCGCGAATCACATCTAGATAACACAACGCGGGCTTCACCATCAAATAATCAGCTCCTTCTTCTTCATCCAATTCCGCCTCACGCAACGCTTCTTTTCTATTGGCATAATCCATTTGATAGGTCTTCTTATCTCCGCTCTTGGGAGCGCTATCCAATGCTTCGCGGAATGGACCGTAAAATGCACTTGCGTATTTCGCCGTGTATGACATAATACCCACGTTTACAAAACCGTGATCGTCTAACGCGTCACGTATCTCTCCTACTCTACCGTCCATCATATCGCTCGGACCTATGATATCAAATCCCGCTTCGGCCTGAGCCAAAGCCATAGCAGATAAAATCGGAAGCGTCTCGTCATTCACAATCTTCTCATCTATAACCAAACCGTCATGTCCATCTGAACTATAAGGATCCATAGCCACATCTGAAATAAATACAGCTTCTGGAAAACGTTTCTTCAACTCACGAATAGCAGTCAGATAAAAGTTTGAAGCATCTAAAGAATACGTGGCGTATTTGTCTTTGTATTTCTCATCAACCGCAGGAAACAAAATGAAATTTGTCACACCTGCATTCATGCACTCATCTACTTCCACCATTAACTTTTCCAAACCGAATCTGGAAATTCCAGGCATACTCAAAATCGGCTGAACCGCTTGTTTGTCTTCCAACAAAAAAAGCGGATACACCAATTGCTCCAGAGACAACCTTGTTTCGCGAACCATTCCTCGAATGGAAGCGTTAGCTCTATTTCTTCTTGGACGAATGCGCATTACAACAATTCAGATTCAACTTGAGACTTCAAAATATTGAACAATGAATCTTGCTCCTTGGCCAATTTCAACACTTGTTCGTCTTTCATTTCCTTGAAAAACGCGTCGTCTTTAATAGCAGCGCCCTCAGGAATTTCCTTCAAGTTTAATTTGTAGTTTACCACTTCGTCTTTCAACGTGTTTATCATCGAAACACGCTCAGACAATTCATTCACACGAATAACTCCTGCACTATCTAAGGGGTTTTGAGTCAATGTAGAAATCTCCTTCTCAGCTGAAGCAATTTCTTTATCTAAATCTGCTACCAACGCATTTTGCTTCGACAAAACACCTTGCTGCGTAGTGCGCGCTTGCTTTAAAATTTCAGTTTCAGAATCAAAACATGCTGTTAATCCTACTGTAAGTGCCACTCCTAGAACCACTGCTAACTTTTTCATATTTCACTATTTAATTTTTCCATTTACATCCGGATTTTTCGGCACCGGATCGTAGCCACTTTTTCCCCAAGGATGACAACTTAAAATTCGTTTTCCTCCCAGATAAATTCCCTTAACAACACCCCATTCTTGAATAGCCTCGACAGCATAAGCACTGCAGGTTGGCTGGTATCTGCAATTCGATCCTAACCATGGAGAAATAAACCCCTGATAAAATCGAATAGGCAAAATAAAAAGCCATTTCAAGAATCTAGACAAATTTACTCGTATTTAGTTCAAAGGAAAATTAATAACGGCTAAGAAAATCGCATAAAAAATTACGGGGACCAACAAAATTCGGGTAACCATGTTTGCATGAATGCGCAAAAGGCGATTCAATGTGATTGAAATCAATAGAATTCCTGAGATGCAAAGCAGTTGTCCCAACTCAACACCAATGTTAAATCCAACTAACTTACCAGCCAAGCTATCTCCTTTCATGAGTGACATTTTCAATTCAGTAGAAACAGCTGAACCGTGAATAAATCCGAATAGGGCAATTACCAGAATGGTTTTCCAAGGAAGTGTAGTCGTTTCTGTTGGCGAGATTAATCGCTGCACACCGCGAATAAGAATAGTCAGTGGTATTGCAAACTCTACCCATTTCATCGGCAACATGGGCAAACTGAAAACCACTGCAACAGCTGCAAAGGCGTGTCCCACTGTAAACCCTGTGATTGACCACAGTAGCATGCGCCGGTCGTTAAATGTAAGTCCAATAGCGAGCACCCATAAAAACAAGATGTGATCAATGGCACTCTTGTTTATGATATGAAAAATTCCGTGCTGTATGTCCTCGAGAAGCGTCATGAAAATTACACCTCTTAATATTTCTTCTTGAATTTCTTCTTCTTGTTGTTGTTGTTACGCTTCTTGTTGTTGCGGTAACTGTCTTCAACAAAGTCGTTGTACTTCGAACCTTGAATGGTCTTTACTGCGTGAATCTCTTGAATATTCTCCACAGAAAGTTTCGCGTCACTCAAATATTTCAAGTCTTCTAAAATCACATCATCGGTAATTGTAGCGCGGTTCCAGTTCAAAGCATTTTGCTTCATGAGAGTTGCAATAGAACGCGTAAAGTTCATCTTCTCTTCGCCGTCTTCCATTGCAACACATTTGTCAATCATCTTCTCTACATATCTTCCATAGTGACCAAACTTAACGGGTCCTTGCGGATAGCTTATACGGTCTGGCTTTACAGCAAACTGTGAAGGTTCTGGTTTCGGATAAGGAGAGTCAACATCTAGACGAAAATCGCTCATGATGTGCAAGTGATCCCAAAGCTTGTGATTGAAATCTTCCATATCACGCAGGTAAGGGAACAACTGTCCCATTACCGAAATAATCGCCTTGCAACAACGCGCGCGTTCATCGCGGTCTTCAAGCGTTAGCGCATACTGCACCATCTTCTGAATATTTCTTCCGTATTCGGGTAGCGTAATTTCAGGACGAGCACTATTCATCTCTAACGGCACAACAACATCTGGCTTCTGAAAGCGGTGGGGATTCATAATAAATTTAAATGAGGTCTAACAAATATACACTACAATTAAGCGCCCACAATTTTCAGTTTGGCGAATTTCAACAACAACTGCTTTTGACCTTCTGAAGGAAAGAACACAGTTGCCTTTTCATTTGGACTTTCGCCTTCTACTTTAATCACTTTTCCTTTTCCGAATTTCTCGTGTTGCACTTCTACTCCAACTTGAATTTCATGAGGCAAAGCCCAATCTCCAGCCGGCAAAGGAACAGGGGCGTTCATGTCTACTTTCTTCAACTTACTCGTATCAATTTGCGGAGGCGTTGGCGGAGGTGTTGGTGAAGAAGAAGGGAAAGAAGACTTTGGTTTGTCTTGCAGTGGAAGTCTATTAATTCCTCCGCCGAACTTACCTCGTTCTTCGCCGAAGTCGAAAGATTTCGATTGCGAAGGGGTTTTCTTTCCTGATGTGGTTTCTAAAAATTTCTCATCAATTTCTTCGATGAATCGCGACGGCTCGCAATAGGTGAACTGTCCCCATTTGAATCTCGAATTCGCATAGGATAGGATTGCTCTTTTCTCGGCGCGTGTTAACGCAACGTAGAAAAGTCTTCGCTCTTCCTCGAGGTCTTCTCGTGCGTTCAAAGACATTTGTGAAGGGAAGAGATTTTCTTCCATTCCTACAATGAATACGTTTGGAAACTCTAGACCCTTCGCAGAGTGAATGGTCATGAGCGAAACGCTTTTCGTTTCATCGACATCTGAGCTCTCAGTGTCTGTGAGCAAGGCCACGTCTATTAAGAAGTCAGAGAGCGAAGGCATTGAGCCGTCTTCGGTTTCTCTTTCTGAGAATTCTTTCAATCCGGCGAGTAATTCTTGAATGTTTTCTACGCGAGCAACTCCTTCTGGGGTGCGGTCTGCATTCACTTCAACCAGCAAGCCCGAGGCAGCGGCAATGTGCATACCGAGGTCGTAAGCAGGCTTGGTGGTGAGCTCCGTTGCGAAGCTTTGTATCATGGTTACGAAGTCGTTGAGTTTACTCGCAACGGCGCCTGAGATGCCCACTTCGAAGCATCGCGCTATCATTTCCCAAATACTAATCTCACGCTCGGAAGCGCCTACTATCAATTTCTCTAACGTTGTTTTTCCTATTCCGCGTGCCGGGTAA
>JBIKRF010000023.1:0-27653 GCA_044349305.1 Flavobacteriales bacterium | reverse complement strand
TGATGCCATAAAAATATTGGGTGATGTAAAGAACATCAGTTCCTTATTCATAGATTTTCAAAAGTTCCTTTATGAGGAACGGGTGGCGTAACCAAATTATCACTTTAACTCTTGGACTATGGAATTTCTTAAAAAAAATGGAGAACCATTATCATTAAATGAAGTGTGGGTTATTTCTGATAATCCGTTGTGTGAGGTTATAGAGAGAAATGAGGATATAAGTTTGAGAAACAAAAATGGAATGGTGGTTAAATTACCATCTTCCCTTTTATCAGACAATCATATCAACATAGAACAATCAGAGATAGTTCTAACAAAAGAATTATACCAGCGATATTTCATAAACGAGGTAAGAAACATCAACACGAGTGAGGTGAATGGGTTAATTAGAAATAACTTTCATAAAATTTTAAGAAACCCGGCAATTGTTCTAAGTAAAGCTGAGTATTATCTCCTCAGACCTTCATTCTTTCAATTTGGTAAAATTACATTAGGTGAATTATTGGAAGGTATTTCATCGCAAGACATTCCCGTTTTTGAAAAGATAGACAAACATGAAAGCCTACTTCTTGTAAGTATTAATGGCAGTCCTTTATCAGGAATTTTTTCAGCTTCTTTTTGGTCATTAAAAGAAAATAAATTTCTAAACCTATCTCATTGCCATTTGCCTCAGCATTGGACTTATTATAGAGATAAGCTTGTAAATGGAGGAAAACAGAATTTAGGAATTTCATTTGATTTTCAACATTCAGCACTTTTGAATTTACTTTCTGAAATTGAAAATCACGAAAAGGGTTAAAGACCATCTATTTCTCTCTTTGATTAACAACTTATACTATTGTTAGAAGTATAAGGCACAACCCTTTGATTTTCAATCAACAGAGCTTTTTGGCAGTTTCCTAACTTATACTTTTATTAATATACAATAATAGTATAAGTAAAATCGTTAAAATAAAAAATGGAGGAAACATGAGTTTAAAAGGGTCACATACCACAGCGACATATCTTGAATGGTCAGAGTTCCAATTCCTAATCCAAAGATTGGAGAGAGACCAAGATTATAAATACTGCTTACTTATCGCAACTGGCGTTTATACCGGTCTCAGAATTTCTGACCTACTGAATATTAAGTATTCAGACATTATCGGAAAAGAGAGATTGGTTGTTACAGAGAAGAAAACAAATAAAAGACGTGAAATCAAAATCAACAAGGATTTACGAGAATTGGTAGAGAGAATATTTCAATTGCAGAATATATCTAATTCTGATAGTTACATGTTTATCAATCGCTTTGGAACTAAACCAATTGATAAATCCTATGTTAACGTCCAGCTGAAACGAATTCAACGGAAATACAGAATTAAGTTAGATGCCGGATTTTCAACCCATACATTCAGAAAAACTCTTGGAAGAAGAGTATTATCTGTAAACGACAACAGCGAAATGTCTATATATCTATTAATGGAACTTTTCGGTCACTCCTCACCTCAAATTACCAAGAGGTATCTTGGAATTAGACAACAGGAGATTTTTGATGTTTATGATGCTTTGTCAATTTAATCATTTACAATAAGTCCAAATACGCTGCTCTCCATCAAATTCCTGTATATCTTGCCAAGCACCATTCATGTATTTTCTCAAATAAAACTCCATATTTCTTCCATCATCCATAGAGCAAACAATCTTTGTTGCATCCCCTAAACTGATATACTTCTCCTCCCAAATTCCTGCCACTGTCTTTGTTAAAACATCGCCCTTGTATAGATTGAATACAACCTTACCTTCACCACTTTCTTTATCGTATAGTTTTAACTCATATTTATTTCCTGTGTAGTCCACTTCATAGCAGAAATTCGTTGTGATTTCCTGATTGCTTATACTTTCACCTCCTCTTGCAAGTTTATTTTTTCTATTCTCTAATTCATTCCTCCAAAATTCTAGCCTATCGCAAAGGCTACAATAATTCTTATATCCACCAATTATAGGAATTATCTCATCATTTATTTGTGATTTTAATTCCTTACACTCCAATACCTTTGTAGCTAAGCTACTTTCCAATTTTGATATTTCTCTCCAATCATTTGAAGCAAGGCCTTTATCTCTTTCATCTCCACCTTCATCGTTCCAATTTTCTTTACCTATCTGCTGCCAAGCATCCAATTTTTCATTCAACCCTTTTTCATAATTCATAATAATTCGGGAATGCAATCTTAGTCCATAATAATAGTGAATACTCCTTAACCGATATTTTAAATCCAACTTTCCATCTAATACCAAACTTGGGTCTAAAAAAAACTGAATAACACAGTTATCAAACCTCAAACTTTCATCATAAAAACTACTTTCCTTATATTTCTTTAATCTGTCTTTATTCAAATTACTTTTAAACCATATTGAATAAATTAAATTACCATTTCGATATCCGTCAATTTTTGAAATCTCACCAGAGTTCATATTTATAGTTTCCTTGTCAGCAGAAGATATTAAAGATATTGTATTTGCAATTTCAACATCCCCTTCTTTTGATTCAATAATCTTTCCTTCCTGTGTTAACCTAAAACAACTTAATCTATAATACTCAGCAACCCATTTCGGAAAATAAGCCTCAGTATATTGCTGACCATAAAGATTTACTTCACCTGTATAGCCCATAACGTCTACGGTATTTTCATAAATATTGAAAGATGACTTAGTTAATGCATTGATTAAATCGACTGAATTTGAAAAATTGAAGCCTAATTTTTGTAGTTCTGTTTTCCTTTCTTCAATGAATTTCGACTGCTCCGAAACATTTGTAATTTGAGAAAATTCATTTAATGTATTGTAGAAGAACTGACCTTTTACCCTATTCAATGTAGAAAAACTTTCTGAAGTGAACAATTCTGATTTATTCAGATATTCTAATTGATATTTGAAAAAAAACTCCTTAATTAATGCGGGATTATTCGTTGAAATTACCGCATATCTCTCCCTTATCTCATTATTTAGATTAAGAATTGAATCTCTCCTTGACTTTGCAAGTGAGACGCAATCCGAACTTGGATATTTCTTAATAAAATCATCAAAGTCAGCTATATTAGATTTTTTTGAAATCTCATTATATTTCAACCTCATAAAATCCTGAGTAGGAGAAAGATAAACGTTCTGATTACTGCTTTTCTTTGAAATTTTATAAAAGTTTGGGCTTAATATATCCAAAAGAACTAACGGGCCGAAAAAGCATATATCAGCTGTAAGGACACCAGGCCGAGGTGCCCTTCTTATTTTTATGGTATCAGGTTCATAACCTTCCTTAGATATAAGAAGTTTTGTCCTACCCAATCGGAGTTTACTGTATGTATTAACAGAGTAAAATCCACTACCTGACTTTGCATTGGTAGGTTCGAAGTTCTCTTTCTCAGGTTTATTTAATACTTCTATCTTTGCGCCTTCTACATTTGAATAGATGTAAAAGGTATTATTCTTTTTAACTTTTTCAGGTGACTGGCCGCTAAGAATTGCGCATGAAGTAATGGTTAAACTTAAAATAATTAGCAACCAAAAATTAGAGATTTTCATAAAAATAACTTTACAACAAAGCTATTCATGTGCAATATTAAACTCATCCGGTATAAAGAATGTATTATTCCTTAAATGAATAATATAGTTGCAGAGTTTTACTCATTTCGCTAAATTTGAAAAAAGCGAAAGAATGGAAACTTCAAAAATGAATTTGGGGAACAAGATAAAGAAACTGAGGGAGTTGAAGAACTTGACGCAATCACATATGGCCTCAGAATTGGGTATTACTCAGAGCACATATTCAAAAATAGAAATTGGTGAAATTGACTTATCTTTTACTAAGCTGGAGAAGATATCTGAAGTTCTCGGTATGTCCCCCGAAGAAATCTTTACGTTTAATGAGAGTATGGTCTTCAACGTAATGCATAACCTGAATGGAAACAATGGTTTTGTAATTAACAAAGGTGCTACTGAGGTCGAAGTTCAATTATATAAAGACCAAATTTCCACACTAAAAGAAGAAGTTCAGCATTTAAAAAAGATTATCGAGACGATTTTAAAACAGTAAAAAGGTTCAGATGAACTTTTTGTTAATTGCGAAATATATTTCGATGATAGGTTACTCAAAGAACTTGGATACACTCTGAATATTGGGAAATCAGTTTAAAAGATATATTCTGTTATCTTGACTTTTCTTTATCAGAACTATTTCTTGTTTTAACTCTGTGGATATCTCCTCGACACATCTATTTGATACATCAGGAATTAATCCGGTAATCTCTACACCTATTGAAGACACATTAAAGAGTTGTCCTCCATTAGATTTATATCTCCCATTAACAAAACTGCCAATACTTAGACCATAAACCTCTGAGTTTTGTTCGATTACCTTATTAATCGTTTTTGTGTTAGATACTATGTTTCTTATTGTATTGATTTTTTCCTTGAAAAAATCAATAAGCTCAATCTTAGTCATTTCCAAACATTGAAAATCCACAGGAAAAGCAATAATTACACTCTTATCATCAAACTCCTCGTCTAAAACCCTTTTGTTTCCATCATCATTACCCGAACCGAAATAGATAATTTCAGCCTCAGGGTCGTTCTTCCTGCTAATTGAAAAACTATTTAATTCAAACCCCTCCATCAAACTGCGAGCACCAAGCACTTTATATCTTTTAGCTGAGGTATTGGATTTTTTAAACATATCGATGATTTTCTTCATAAAACATTGACCTTACGGGTTTGGACATTTATATTAAGTAGGATACAATTAGTATTCGAATATACTGATTTATACAAAAAGGCTAACTCTTCCATTTGAAGTTAATTAACCCCAAGCAATGGGTTTCTATAAACCCAAAAGGTTCAACTGAACTTTTTTAAAAGAAAAAGACACCCAATATGAAATGGAAAAACAATTGAAGCCAAGAAAGAAATTCCAAACTTCAACCAAAAGAAACATTCTTCTCGAAGAGTTAGTCCACAGAGGTAATTGGAGTGAGGCACACTGTTCAAGTGCCATAGAAAAGGAATGTTCTTAATAAAGAAGAACAAACCAATCAAACAAAATAAGTAACCTACGGCTTTGTGCAATCTCGTTTCCATATAATGAGAACGAGAAAAAATGAGTAAAATGCTACGAATTGTTGTTTGAGCCAGGAATACCCGAATTAGTGACCTTGCTTTCAAACTCCTTAACTACACTTTTTCTTGATGTCTTATTGTATTTCAACAGAGTGGCTGTTTTCGTGTGGCCGGTAGTGAGCATTAAATGATGATGTGAAACTCCTTGCTCTAATGAAAGGGTAACATATGTCCGTCTTCCTGTATGGGATGATACAACTTCCCATAGATGTTGACTTTTTTCGAGTTTTTCGTTTCTAATCCGCCAAACGATATTTATCCTTCTATTAATTCCGATTTTCTCCAAGACCTTTTTAATCTCTCTATTGAATACCTGTTGAGGTATATACTTCACCAATCTTGGGTGATGCTCCTTCTTTAATTTGCCCTGTTCAATCAACTTTAACATGTGCTCTAAAAGAGATTTCTTTCGCTTTAAAGTAACTTGGTTATAAGAATAGACATCTCTTTCAATAGCAACCCACTCTAAAAGAATATCTATTGTAACATCTACAATTGGGATAATTGATTTGTGAATAGTTTTTAATTTCTGTCGACTTATCTCAATCGTTACATACTTCTCATCTTCCAATTTGTTGTTTTCTATCTGAATATGATGGAGCCTCAAATTGGTGAAATCGACATAGGAGAAACCTGTTGAACATAAGAAAACGAATATCTGGCCAATCAATTTTTCTCTATCAGACAAACCTAATTGTGGAGTTCCATACCAACCGCTATAAAACACTTCCCTCTTAATTTGCTCCAATTCATCTTTGGTGAGGTGAACAATTTCAGTCCCATACTCCTTATCTACGACTATTTTCTTGAACGAAATTGGAATTTCTGTAATCTCCTTCTGAAAATAACAGAAGTTCAAGAACCCCTTTATCGTTTTGATGTATTTGCCTACAGTATTCTCCTTTAAATCCTTTTGAAAAAGGAAACTTCGGAAGTGTTCGAGAACATCTAAATTCATTTCAGTAACGAAGAGATACCTTCCGTCTGAGAACTCATCCCATTTATCCATCGTATACTGATAGATGTTTAAAGTAGCTTTCTTAAATCCATCTTTCTTCTTATTCTCCACATACATCTTAAACAACTCTGAAATGAGTAAATCAACTCTTACAGGTATGGTTTCCTCCTCTTTTAAAGAATAATCCTTAATCTGTTTAAGATAAGTGGAGGGTGGATACTCCCCTTTTTCTTGGTAATACTTATAAATTAATTGAGTGTATCTGTCTTCAAAATGAAACATCTCTTTCCTTAATGCGTCACATAACGGGTAACTCGTTTTTGGTTGTGCAGCATCCTTGCTCCAAAACTTGGGGTCAATAGTTCGTTTCAGAGGAATGTTAACCCAATCTCTTTTGTTTATGTAA
Source organism: Flavobacteriales bacterium (assembly GCA_044349305.1). Lineage (GTDB taxonomy): Bacteria > Bacteroidota > Bacteroidia > Flavobacteriales_D > Sanyastnellaceae > CAIZGX01. The sequence continues at coordinate 21,141 of JBIKRF010000023.1, read as the reverse complement.
CGCAGAAAAATTGAAACCTCACCCTTCTTATTGGGGCGGTCATCTCGTATTCCAAAAGAGAGTGAAAAAGACATAAATTAAGTTGTGTAAAACATTGTGTAAAACAAATATAGTCATTTTTAATTGTTTTCAGAGGGATGTAAAAACTTAAAATACTAATATTCAACATCTTAACAAAACCACTAAAAGTTAGTTCAATTTCCGTCCCGACCGCTAACAAAGAAAAAGCCTCTTGAGATTCAAGAGGCTTTTTTTATTATTCTTCGAATCAATCGCAAGCAATCACACAAATCACTCCGTGATCAATTCTGCGAATCAATCGCAAGCGATCAAAGCTTTGCTGCACAACAACGAAGTTCCAATTACGAAGTAGGAATTGCTGAGCAGGAATAACGTAGTTCCAACTTCCCCTCTCTTAACTTATGATTTCGATTTCCCCAATCGCAAGCGCAATCCCAAAGATGGCACTACAGTGGTACCCTTCAAAGAAAACGAATCTCCAACTAAGTTTTGAAAGGTGCCGTAATTTTGATAGTAAACCGCCAAAGCTGGAACAAAATAGAAATAGCGAAATCCAATTTTAAAATTGGCAAAAGCACCGAAACTATTTATGTTTTTACTTTCTGAAAAAGCCGCTGTACTAAGTGTCGACTGAACTCCATTAACATCTTGAACGAGCGCATAAGTAATAGATCCGGTTGAATATTGAATGTTAGTGAAGTTATACGAAACACCAAATGATATTGCCCCAATAGACTCTTCATTTCCCAATCCATAGCTGAATATCAAAGGAATGAGTATATCCTTTCGATTAAAATCAAATTGCAACATCGATGTTAATGGTTTCGCCCAAAATGGAAGTGATAAATCTTGACTTGAATATTGAAGACCTATGCTACCATACCACTTGCCTGTGGCCAATTTTGAGAAATCCTTTACGTTACCCAATGATCCCATAAATTGATACTGCACGTCAATGGCTTTCGCTTTACCTGCCTTTTTCAATCCAATATCAATTCGATCTGCAGCGCCATAGCGAATTGCAAAATCTACTCCTCCTCCCAATGGGTCTAAATTATTAGCCAACAGCGCTTCTCCAACTTTTTGCCAATCATTAGCAATTGCATTGGCCTCGGCATCTGTTACAACATTTGTAGATGACGATTGCAGGTTATCTATGTTTACCTCAGCAATACTTGCAAACTTCTCTGCCGGTGCAGATGCCAAATTGTATACTTGATTAGCAGCTACAACAAAATTTCCCTTGGGCGTAACTTTTCCAGAGTTTGTGATTGATCTGGGAGCAATACAGCTAGTTGCCGATAGTATTAAACCAAATATCCAAAAGTGATTTTTCATTCTATAAATTCTTTTTTAATTTTTTAGCGCGATTCCAATATTCGTCCATTTCATTCAAAGTCATCTCCCCCATTTGCTTGCCGTCCTTCGCGCTTTCCGTTTCCAAATATTGAAAACGATAAATGAATTTCTTGTTTGTCTTCTCTAATGCATCTTCCGGATGTATTCCTTTAAAACGAGCATAGTTGATGAGTGAAAAAAGTAAGTCGCCGAATTCCTCTTCTTGATCTTCTTTCGTTTTAGCTTCTTTGAATTCATTCAATTCTTCCAAAACCTTTTCCCAAACCTGATCAGAGTTTTCCCAATCGAAGCCCACTCCTTTCGCTTTGTCTTGAATTCGCTGCGCCTTTACCATAGCTGGCAAAGAGCGCGGAACACCTTCCAACACACTCTTCTTTCCTTCTTTCAATTTTAATTTTTCCCAATTGGAAAGAACTTCCGCTTCGTCTTTCACAACAGTATCTCCGTAGATATGCGGATGTCTTGAAATTAATTTTTCGCAAATTGAATTCAACACATCGGCAACATCGAATGCCTGAGTCTCGCTGGCAATGCGTGCATAAAAAACCAAGTGCAAAAACAAGTCGCCCAATTCTTTCTTCACCTCTTCCATGTTTCCATCGAGAATTGCATCGCCCAATTCATAAACTTCTTCAATGGATAAATGACGAAGACTTTCCAGCGTCTGCTTCATGTCCCATGGGCACTTCTCGCGAAGCTCGTCCATAATGGTTAACAAGCGCTCGAACGCTTCCTTCTTCTGCTCTATTGTGTTCATTCGCCTTGGAGTGCTTCGATCATTAATGTTAAAATTTCTTGTGCCGCTGTGGCAATCTTAGTACCTGGGCCAAAGATGCCTACGCATCCTGCGTTGTATAAAAAATCGAAGTCCTGCTCGGGTATTACTCCGCCTGCAATAACCCCAATATCTTCACGTCCTAATTTTTTCAATTCGGAAATTAATTCCGGAATTAATGTCTTATGTCCTGCTGCTAAAGAAGAAACTCCGACCATGTGAACGTCGTTCTCTGCGGCTTGCTTTGCAACTTCCGCTGGTGTCTGAAACAACGGTCCCATGTCTACATCGAATCCGATATCTGCAAACGATGTGGCAATCACTTTCGCTCCACGATCGTGTCCGTCTTGTCCCATTTTCGCAACTAAGATGCGCGGTCTTCTTCCGGCTAATTCAGCGAATTCATCGGAACGTCTGCGTGCTTCAATAAAGTCTTTGTCCATTGCTGATTCATTAGAGTAAACACCCGAAATACTTCTGATTTGTGCGGAATATCTTCCGTACACCACTTCGAGTGCACTAGAAATTTCACCTAAGGTTGCGCGCAAACGAGCGGCTTCAACCGATAAAGCCAAGAGATTTCCGCTTCCGCTCTGTGCTGCCTCTGTTAAGGCTTTCAGAGCGTCTTGACAAGCCTCTTCGTTTCGCTCGGCTTTCGTTTTAACTAATCTTTCGATTTGTGAAATACGCACAGCGTCGTTGTCTACTTGCAAAATATCCATGGCGCTTTCTTCTTCCAGCTGGAAAATATTCACCCCAATAATCTTGTCTCTTCCGCTGTCTATGCGCGCTTGTTTCCGCGCTGCTGCTTCCTCAATGCGCAACTTTGGAATACCGGCTTCAATGGCCTTGGTCATTCCGCCCATCTCTTCCACCTCTTCAATTAATTTCCAAGCGGCATCCATGATTTCTTGCGTGCGCTTTTCAATAATCTCACTTCCTCCCCAAACATCTACCACTTCGCACAATCCTGTTTCTTCTTGAATAATCAACTGCGTGTTTCGTGCAATGCGAGCGCTGTTGTCTGTTGGCAAAGCAATGGCCTCATCGAGCGCATTGGTATGCAAACTCTGCGTTCCACCCCACGCGGCACCGAGCGCTTCAATACAAGTGCGGGCCACGTTGTTGTATGGATCTTGACGCGTAAGACTCCAGCCACTGGTTTGACAGTGGGTTCTTAACGCCATTGATTTTTCATTTTTCGGGTTGAAGGACTTGATGAGTTGCGCCCACAAGACACGGGCTGCGCGCATCTTCGCGATTTCAGTCACGGTGTCCATACCCACGGCCCAAAAGAACGACAAGCGCGGAGCGAAATCGTCGATGCTCATTCCCGCTTTCAAGCCGGCTCGAACGTATTCCAATCCGTCTGCCAAGGTATAAGCCAACTCAATTTCTTGTGTCGCTCCTGCCTCCTGCATGTGATATCCGGAAATGGATATCGGATTGAACTTCGGCATTTCCTTCGAACAGAATTCGAAGATGTCCGAGACAATACGCATGCTTGGCGTAGGCGGATAGATGTATGTGTTTCGAACCATGAACTCTTTCAGAATATCGTTCTGAATGGTTCCGGTGAGTTGTTTTGGACGAACGCCCTGCTCTTCAGCAGCGACGATGTAAAACGAAAGAATCGGCAGAACCGCGCCATTCATGGTCATGCTCACCGACATTTCGTTCAACGGAATTTCATGAAATAAGACTTTCATGTCTTCCACTGAATCTATGGCTACCCCCGCCTTTCCAACATCTCCCTTCACGCGATCGTGATCGCTGTCGTAACCGCGATGGGTAGCCAAGTCGAAGGCAACAGACAATCCTTTTTGTCCCATGGCCAAGTTGCGTTTGTAGAATGCATTCGATTCTTCAGCGGTGCTGAATCCGGCATATTGACGAATGGTCCACGGGCGAACGGTGTACATGCTGGCGTATGGTCCGCGTAAAAACGGCGCTGTGCCTGCTCCCCACGTTGCAGCCTTCACTTCTTCGTTGAAGTTGAAGGGAACTTCTATCCAATTCAATTTACTCATGACTGCACGTATTTGTTTTCACCAACAACAACACGTTGTGCATGTTGAAGGGCTCTCTCTTCTTTGTTTTTTTGAATGTAGTTGAACACGCTCTCTGATGTTCTTAAAATCCTCATAATGTCGAGCGTCTTCAACGACAAATCTTCGGTAAGTCTTTCCAACGAATAACTTCCTTTCGCTAAATCTGAATATTGATCGAAGTATGACTCTTCAATTAGTAAATGCTGAATGTTTCGTGCCCAACGAAGGTGATCGCTGACATCAGATCCCTTCGCGAATTCCATGGGAAGCACTTCAATGCGATTTACTCCGCCAACACTTGCTGCCAATGCTTGAATGGTGGAACGAATGAGGTTGTTGTCGGTGTCTTTCTTCGCTTGGAAGTATCCGTCTGTTTGCACTTTCACGAACGCGTGATTCGAACACGCGTGTTTAGGAGAACCTGATTTCAACACGTGCGACCATACAGCGCGGAAAGCGCGGAGCTTGGCTATTTCAACATACAATTCACTTCCAACAGAAAAATGAAAAAGTAATTGAGCGGAAGCCTCGTCTAAGGTTAGATGCGTATTTTCAATGAATTCAATTCCAGCTAAAACAGCAAATGCAATTTGCTCTGAAGCCGTTGCGTGAGAAGCAAAAACTTGATTTGAATGAATGTGTTTGGAATGAAATAGCGGCAATAATCCAGCGCGATCTTGTTGCTCGTAGGCTTGTTTAAGGGCGTCTATCTGATCGTCGGCTTGCTCGGCATGTGCTTCCAATTCCCAATTAATGAAGCCGACGAAGATGTCTTTCAATGCAACTTGCATATCACTAGCGTTGAAAGAAGCGGGAATGGTTAAGCTGTTCGCTCCACCATTCAAGGCTTCCAAAGCCAAAGCGTTCCAAACAATTGGATCAACGGTTTGGAAAGATTGGTGCAACTGCCAAGAAGGCGTTGCTCGAAAAGTTACTTCGTTCGTTGAGCTACCTTCGGTAGCATAAGGATATAAAAAAATCCCTTCTTCCTTTTGGCGAACCAAAGAGTCGAGGGATTTTCCTTTTAATTCTTTTTCGGCTAGCGTTTGCCAGTCTTGAAGAGATTGATTTGAAAAAACTTCGCTACGAATATTCATGCAACGAAGTTAATTCGAAAATGCTTATCTGAACAGGGTCATAGTGCCCATTAATTCCAATCGTTCTCTACTTCCAATTGGACGTGCTTGAAGCTTCCAAACATAGGCTTCATTGGCTACGTAATGGCCACCATTTCCGTTGTATGTTCCATTCCATCCGTTTTCAGGATCATTTGTTTCAAAAACCAGTATACCCCAACGATCATATACAGCAAAGTGATAATAAGAAGGATCATAACCATTCAAAACAGGTTTGAACACCTCGTTCAAATTATCGTCGTTTGGTGAAAACGTATTGGGGATGTAATATAAAAATGGCTCTTTCGAGAAATTGGCAATTATGGTATCTGTTCCTGTGAACATAGCTGAAACTTGATTGGCTGTTAGGTTCGGATTAATGGGTGTACCAGAGGTAGATTGCCATCCGATAAATTCCCAATATTGCTCTGGAATGGCCGTGAAGTTTAACACGATATTATCTTCATTTTCTATGGTGAGGTAATTTGTAGTTGAATTACCCGTATCGAATAACACAGTACCCGAAGCGGCTGGATTAACAATCACTGTCAGCGGATGATGCGGTGTAACATCGAATACTGCAACCAAAGTATCTTCTTGAGTGAAATTGAAATTCACATTGGAACTGGAAAGTGAAGGTGTAAGAACGTGATTGTTAATTTCCCAGTGATTGAAGCTCGTCCAAGAATCAATTGGCGAAGCCACGAAATTCATGAACGTATTTTCAGAGAACACTTGTGTTGAAGGAAATGGTGTCCACGGAGTTCCGTTCATGGTAACTGTTCCGGCACCTGCTGGTTGAACATCTACGGTTAAAGGGAATTCATCGATAATAGTGAAGACGGCAACTAACGTATCACTAACCATTAAATGAAGAATAACATCTGGTGTTAGTGTATTCGGGTTAAGCGGGTGGTTATTTATTTCCCAATGATCGAAGAGTGTTACTCCTGGAATTTCATTCGCGTTAAAGGTGTAATCTACATCGGCTAAAATTTCGTTGTTCCAAGGATAACCGGCAAGTAATGTTCCATCCATTGTAACCGTTCCGGCACCTGCGGGCAATACATCTACCTGCAGAATTGCGTGGGGAGTCTCGTCGAAAATAGCTATTACACTATCAGCAGCACATGGATTCAAATAAATAGAAGTTGTTGTCGCATTTGGCAGAATTGCGGCGTTCACTGCCTCCCAATGATTGAAGGTGAACCATGGATTTGCAGTAACACTAAAAGAGGTTGAATCGCCTGCATTTACATTGAATGTATTTGGATAAACCGACTGAGCTGTTCCATTGAATACAATGTTACCAGCGCCTGCAGGAAATACATCGCTAACCACAGTCACTGGTCCTGAAGCAGGTGTTCCGAAAATCGCTTGAACAACTACATCTGATTGAACAATTAAAGTAGTGATTGGCGCTGTTGGATCGGCAATTACACCGGTCCCACTGACAATCTCCCAACCTTGGAAGGAGCTGCAAGGGCCAACTACAGACTCCACGATGGCTTCCAAGTCTATTTCCAAATCGCCAAAGTAAGTACCTGAAAATGGTGTTTCATAAGGACTCAATTGCGTTTCGCCAACAACAATATCCCCCACACCATCTATTTGGAAAGTCACATTGTAAGGAACAACATCATAACAATCAGTTATTCCTCCAATTATTTCATTTGCACAACGTGCTTGAATAAAATCGCGGATGTCTTGAACGTTATTGTTCCAAGTATTTAGATTACCTCCCCAACGTTGAATTTGACGAGTCATCTCTGGCTGAATAACCAGAATCATACTGTCTAGAACTTCGATCATTCGATCACAAGAGAAAATCGTATTGGATAATTCAGCATATCGTTGAATATAATCTGCAAAGAAATCTGGATTATCAAACAAGGCATTTAAAACTGGAATATGTCCTTGTCCACCGACATCTCCCTGCCCTTCTACTTGACATGGGTCTGAAGTTGGCTGTGTGCTGCCTACTCCTGTGTAATTGGCACCGTGACCAAATGTGTTGTCATTGTCCCAAAGTGCATATCTCCAACGCTTCGCATCTCCATTTGGATTCGTTCCTTTCCACCATGCTGTATTCCAGTTCAACCAATCGGTACAAAGGGTATAACTATTTAGAATGAAATAGTCAATTAAGCTCATGGTGTTAAACTGCGTTAGCACATAATCGTAATTGGCTTGCGTGGCCATGTTGTTAGTCGTCACGAAGTTCACAAAAGTATTCCATTGTGTTTGCGGATTAAATCCTGGCGCAGCCGCGAACTCAGTCCATGTACCTCCCCATGTTTTAATGAAATCTACATTTCCAGCAGGTTGATCAAAATAATATTTAGTGTAATCGGTATCATCTACTTTCTCGCGAATTTCATAAACTCCCCAATATTGACCATTGATATACAAAATACAATTACGGGTTTTTCTTTCATCGAGATGAAGGTCTCCAAGCAATGAAAGCTCACAAACATAGGCATCACGAATGTGGGCACCACCGTTCGAAAAAGGATAGTTATCGTTGGCTGCTGCTTTGAATATCAAACGCTGGTAGCTCTGTCTGTCGCTGGTGTGCAACATCGGATGCTCCAACTTATCGTCGTAGCCTAATGCATCTCTGGTAACGTAGTCGAAACCTCGCTGACCGTATGCATTCGAATCGTTACCATGTTCATTGCTGTCACCGTGAGATTCGACTACAAAAGCACCATTTTGAAAAAACTCTAAGTTTGTCAACTCATCACCATTCCAACCGCCATCTAGCGTATTGCCTGAGATAGAAACTACTGGAATTGTATGATTATCATTTCCGAAGAAATAGGTGTTGGTCTCGGTAAAAGAAGGTAGAACTCCGGCTGTTGGAGAGTATACTATTGCTCGTAAGACTGTTGTCGCACTAATGTTAATTGGCCCTGTGTAAGCCGTGCTTGTATTTGAAGGCTGCGAACCGTTTAAGGTGTAATAAATAGTACCACCGGGTTCGGTAGTGGCAAGTGTTACTGTTATTGGAGCGGCAAAATAACCAGCCTGAATATCCATTGTTGGACGACTTGCGTATCCGTTTCCTGTTGTACCTGAATTGGCCGCTCCTTGGGAAGGATTGGTTTGAATAACCATACTGCCGGTACCATTTGGCAAACGTCCGTATGATTGATTCATTTGATTTGGACTTATAACATCGAAATCATAACTTTCAAGGACCACGCCTGTTGAGTTTGAGAATACAATTTCTTCCCCGTTCGATTGGGTGACTTTGAAATTTGTATTTGTTTGTCCTAAAAACCCGGGGTCATAAGCACCTACTCCACTAACTAGAATAAGTTTGTAGCCATTCGCAGGCACTGTTACCGTGGCCGGAATTTGATATTTCATGGGGTTCAAAGCGTCATCGCTGAGCCAATAACCTCCAATATTTACGACGGATGCAGTTGGATTATAAAACTCAACCCAGTCTTCGAACTCACCACCAACTGCATAGTCGGAATAGTTCGCAAAACAAAATTCGTTAATAACAACTTGAGAATATGCTGAAAGAGAAGCTGTCAAGGCCAAGAAAATGACTGCTAATCTTTTCATTACGTTTAAAATCATTGGTTTCAATATGGTTTCCTATAACAGACAATAATACGAAAGAATAGGTTGCACTAAAAGCGTTTTGGACAAAAGAAAAGGCTAACCTTGAAGTGTTAGCCTTTTTTATTTGGGCAATAGCTCAATAAAATTATATTTGTGAAAAATTTTACCATGGGACATTCACACGACGATCACGGACACATTCCACACGAAGCAGAACAAAATGAAATTGGCGGACCTGTAACTTTTGCCATTGTTCTTTTCGGACTAGTAATTACAGTCGTTTATTTCCTTATTCAGTGGTCTTAAAACATTAGCGTCGAATGGTCATCTCTTTCAAGAGGTGGCCAGCTCCGGCGTAGATGTCAATTACCCAAAGCACGTATCTCGCGTCTACCATTACATTTCGGCAAATTTCCGAATTAAAATAGAGGTCACTCATGGTGCTTTCCCATGTCCTATCGAAGTTTATTCCTATCCACTCGCCACTACCGTTTAAAGCTGGAGATCCTGAATTTCCGCCAGTTGTGTGATTACTTCCAGTAAAACAAACTGGCAAAGTTCCGTTCGAACTGTATGTTCCAAACTCTTTGTTCTTCAACAACATTTTCAATCGATCATTGATTTCGAAATCTGGATTACCCGTGCTGTTTTTATCTAAAATTCCTTGTCCGGTTGTAAACGGAGTATAGGCCATTCCATCTACCGGAGCACTTCCCTCTACTTTTCCATAAGTCAATCTTAGGGTCGAGTTCGCGTCGCACCACTTTTCTTTCTTACCGCGCATTTCTTCCAACAAGAAAACATATTGCTCCATGAGTTGATCATGTTTTGTTGTGAATTCACGCTTCGAAGGAACCAATGTGCTCTTGTAATATTCGTTCAACGCCAAAGCCTGAACGTATAAATATTCGGCACTTAAACGCTTTGCGTATTTCTTCGATTTACCGCTCACAGACACAAATGTGTCCTTCGAGAAAGAACGAATCATTCCTAAAAACGCTGAACTATCTGCAACCATCGATTGATTGAACCATAAGTCTGCAGCAGCCTCGCGAGACAATTTGTTGTGTTCAAAATGAATAGCACCCTTTGTGAATTGTTCGAATAATTCCGTCATAGCTAAAAATCTTTTCTTATCGGTCTCAAGATCGTAATCTTTGTAAAAGGCTTTAGCCGTTTCCAAAAACTCAATCATTTTTCCTTCCCATTGATTTCCTTTTTTTAGTTTTCCTTCTTCTGCAGCTATATCATGGAAATCTTGATACAATGCAAAAATCTCAGGTCCGTTAAATACGAATTCTGAATAAGCCGCAGCAGCCATATTCACTCCGTAAAAGTCTTTGTAAAGCTTGTCAATGGTGGAAAGCAAATTCGAATATTCCAATTCTTTGTTTGAAAGCTTTGCAATTTCCAACCACTTAGCTTCTTCGTCTTTCTTCAATTGAATGGCGTTAAATTTATTCAACCCCAATTCTTGTCCTTGCCATTTCTTATAAGCGTTGGCTACACTACTTTGCTTCGCTGCATACTTGATGCGCAAGACGTCGCTGCTTTTCATTGCCGCGTTAATGACAGACAAATTCTTTTCGCGAAAATCAATGCGCATAGGTGCCAATTGCTCATGGTTGTAGGCAACACCTGCAGAAGTAAGCAAGTGCTCTGTTCTTCCTGGGAATCCGTATACCATGGTGAAATCGCCTTCCTTCACTCCTTTCAATGAAATAGGAAAGTGATGAGCAGGTTTGAATGGCTTGTTGGTCGCTGAGTATTCTGCGGGTTCATTCTTGTCGTTTGCATAAATACGGAAAACTGAAAAGTCTCCAGTGTGTCTTGGCCAAACCCAGTTGTCTGTATCTCCTCCGAACTTCCCAATGCATGAAGGCGGAGCGCCTACTAAACGAACGTCGTTGTATGTCTTCGTCAAAACTAAAAAGAACTGTGTGTTGTAATTGAATCCGCGAACAAAACCGTCGCACTTGTTTTCGGACTTCGCTTGCTTAGCAATTGCGCTGAATAATTCTTTCATTTTAGCAGCGCGATCCTTTTCTTCAACACCTTCCATTCCTTTTAGAACCTCTTCGGTTACGTCGCGCATTTCCAAAACGAAGGTGGCGGTTAATCCAGGACAAGCCAATTCTTGTTCGCGATTCATAGCCCAGAATCCGTTCTTCAAATAATCGTGTTCAACCGAAGAATGGTATTGTATGTTATCGAATCCACAGTGGTGATTGGTGAAGAGCAAGCCTTCATTGGAAACCATTTCTCCTGTGCAACCTGCACCGAAGATCACGATTCCATCTTTCAAAGATGTATTATTGATGGAATAAATTTCCTCTTTTGACAACTTCAATCCGTTGGCTTTCATGTCATCGAAAGCAGCGTTCAATACTGAAGGAATCCACATGCCTTCAAATGCGAAAGCGCATACGGCCGAGAAAATAAATAAAATGCTAAGTGCGTGTTTTTTCATGCTGAATAAATAAGATGCGCGAATCTACGAAATACTAAAAATATCTTGCTTCTTAATGAACCAATAATAGGAGGCCCAAATTCCCATAGCGAATCCCATGATGATTGGAACTAGAAAGCCAATAAACGGACGTTGATCTTTTTCTGGAAGTTCTTGCTGAAGGATGTACATATAAATGGGCACGACAATAATGAGCAAGCAAATGAATAGAAAAAGAAAATTAAACCCGTTGTTTACACCAACGGCTACTTTGTAATATTTCGATTTTTTGAATTCTTCGAAATCTTGACGAGCATAATGCTTCGCGCGGTTTCGCGCCGCGTACTCTTTATGTTGATAGTATTGCTCATACCTTGGCGTAACCCGAGTGCGTTGAGCCAAGTCATAGGCCTTGCGTTGTTTTTCATCTCCTAAAAATTCATAAGCTTCATGAATTTCTATAAAACGCAAATGCGCATCAGGATGCGCATTTTTGTCGGGATGAAATTGCTTACACCCGTTTCTGTAAGCTGTTTTAATTTCTGAACTTGAAGCGTTCCGAGAGACTCCTAAAATAAAGTAGTAATCTTTCACGCTTCAATGGCATTAGTCTCTTCTTGCGAAAACGCGCAACAAGAACATGAATAAGTTAACGAAGTCTAAGTACAATGAAAGTGCACCCATTAACGCAAGTTTCGACGCTTCTGCTGTTCCGAACTCTACTCCTGCTCCAATGCGCTTGATTTTTTGTACGTCATATGCTGTAAGTCCGGTGAATACCAAAACACCTACACATGAAATGATGTAATCCATTTGTGAGCTCTTCATGAACATATTCACCACAGAAGCAATCACAAGTCCAATCACAGCCATCATTAAGATTCCACCGAATTTCGTTAAATCTGTTTTGGTAGTATATCCAACAAATGCCATGGCTCCGAAAAGACCAGCAGTGATGAAGAATACTTTGGTAATAACTCCTAAGTCATACACCAAGAAGATGAAGCTTAAGCTAATTCCCATAACAGCAGCATACCCTAAGAATACAGCCAACAAAGTCGTGAAAGACATTTTGTTGAATCCGAAATTCATAGCAAGAATGAATGCAAACGGCGCAAACATAACTACCCAACCGAGGGTTGTCATACCAGAATGATTCACTAAGGAAAATACGAGATCTGTAGTCCCGAATAAATAAGCCAATGCTCCAGAAATGGCTAATGCCAAAGACATGTAGGCAAATACGTTTGAAACGAATGATTTTGAAACGGCGTTGTCATTCACATAAACCCCGTCGTTGAACTCTAAATTGTTGTTCATGGTTTTTATTATTTTTTCAATTGAAGTAAACTTACAAATTCTTTTCTTGTTGTTTCGTTTGTTAAAAACTCACCACTGAATGCACTTGTAATGGTGGTACTGTTTTGTTTCGCAACACCGCGCATTTGCATACAAAGATGATGACAATCTAAAACAACTGCCACTCCGACAGGACTCAATGCTTTTTGAATACTGTCACGAATCTCAATTGTCAGACGTTCTTGCACTTGGAGTCTTCTTGAATAGACATCGACTACACGTGGTATCTTACTTAAACCTACAATCTTTCCATCTGGAATATAGGCCACGTGCGCTTTTCCGAAGAAAGGCAACATGTGGTGCTCGCACAAACTGTAGACTTCGATGTCTTTCACAATGACCATTTCAGAATACGACTCGTGAAATATAGCACCGTTCAAAACATCGTCTGCACTCTCCTCATATCCCTTCAACAAATGTCCGTATGCTTTAGCAACACGTTCTGGCGTTTTCAACAAACCTTCTCGCTGCGGATTTTCACCTACAGCGGCAAGGATTTGTTCCACTGCCATTTCTATCGTTTTCTGATTCTCCATTATTTACCGCCGTAGTATTCTACGTATTGATTTTCAGTTTCTGTTACTTTAATGCAATGCAATTGACAACCTTTCTCGCTTACCAATTCTTCCAATTGTTCCCAAATTGCAATGGCGACATTCTCAGTTGAAGTCTTCATGCCTTTCATGAATTCAACATCCATGTTAAGGTTCTTGTGATCTAATTTGTTTATGACTTGCGTCTTCACGATGGTGCTCAAATACTTTAAATCCATGCAATAACCGGTTGTTGCATCTGGAACACCTTTCACCGTAATGAATAACTCATAGTTGTGTCCGTGCCAATTCGGATTCGAACATTTTCCGAATGTCTCGAAATTCTTTGCTTCATCCCACTCGTCGTGCCACAACTTGTGCGCTGCATTGAATCTTTCTCTGCGTGTGGCGTATACTAATTTTTCCATGTTTCAATAATTGTTATAAAAGTAAATCACTTGAGCGCCTTCTTTGTTCGAAGGAATCAATAGATTTTAAGATCTTGTTGTAGATAATTCGTTACATAATCTTTTACGCCTTCTTCCAAAGAATGAAACGGCTTGCTGTAACCAATTGAAATTAACTTGTTCATGTTCGCTTCGGTAAAGTATTGATACTTGTCGCGAATGTCTTCCGGGGTATCTACAAACGAGATGTTCGGTTCTTTTCCCATTGAATGAAAAGTAGCGGTGGCTAAATCTAAAAATGTTCTAGCCTTTCCACTTCCCAAATTGTAAATGCCTGAATCTTTTCTGTGGTGCATTAAGAACATGAGCACTTCAACCAAATCTTTCACATAAACGAAGTCGCGCATTTGACCGCCATCTGTAAAATTCGGATTGTGACTGCGGAACAATTTCATTTCACCTGACTTTCCAATCTGATTGAAGGTATGCCAGATAACGCTAGCCATGCGGCCTTTGTGGTATTCATTCGGTCCATAGACGTTGAAGAATTTCAATCCGGCCCAGAAGTAAGGTGCTTCCTCTTGTTGCAACGCCCACACGTCGAAGTCTTGTTTCGACTGTCCGTATGGATTCAACGGTTGCAATTGTGGAATGGTCGCATGATCATCGTTGTACCCGTGCTCGCCGCCACCGTAGGTTGCTGCAGAGGATGCGTAGATAAATGGAATAGCGTGTTTCGCGCAGGTCTTCCACAACGATTGAGTGTAATGAAGATTTAAGCGATCGAAAATTCCAACATTGAATTCAGTCGTATCTGTGCGAGCACCAATGTGGAAAACACATTCCACTTGATTCTGATTTTCTTCCAACCAAGTTGGAAATTCATCTCTGTGAACGAGCGCTGTGTATTTCTTTCCTTCCCAATTGCGTTTGCGATCTTCACGTGAAAAGTCATCGACCAACACCAAATCGAAAAAACGGTCTTCGTTCAATCGCGCTACCAACGCGGAACCTACGAATCCTGCTGCTCCTGTTACAATTATCATTTTGCAAATTTAACTTAAATAATGCGCCAACACGCCTTCCTTCAAGGCGTATTCCGATTGATACATTTTGTTGAAGGACGATTGCTCTAAAACGAATTTCACCAAGTAGGTTGAAAGCGGCATGTACTCGGCGCGCATCTGCGGAATACTCGGATGCTTCAAACGTTCTTCCAATGTGCTTCCGACTAACCATTGATGAATGGAGGGGTATGAGGAAAACGGTATCTCGTTTAAATTCCTAGAACCTTCGGTAGAACTTTCAGTAGAACGTTCCGTAAAACCTTTCGCAGAATCTTTCATCGAATCTTGCGAAGCATCTTGTGAAACATCTTTCGAAGAATCTTGCTTCGCATCTTGTGCAACACCTTTCGAAGAACCTTCGGCTACGCCGAATTGGTACATATCAAAAAGCGTATCGAACGAACCCGACGACCCCACTAAAATCTTCACAGGATTTTCCTTCAAAAATGAAATTAAATCTTGAAGTTCCTTGTTCAAATGACCTCTTAGTCGGTTCACGTCATCTTGATTAATTCTTGAAGCGGGATTGAGCATTCCGTGTAAGCGGCTAACGCCCAACAAATAACTTTTTCTCCACAACGGCTTTTGATCGCGAACGAAAATAAATTCGGTGCTGCCACCGCCGATGTCCATAATTAAATAATCTTCTTTAATCTCCTCGGTGGTTTGAACCACACCTTCGAAAATGAGTTCTGCTTCACGATCTCCGGAAATAACTTCCATGTCGAAATTCAAATGCTTCTTCACGCGAGCAACAAATTCATTTCCATTGGAAGCTTCTCTTACTGCGCTGGTGGCAAAGACACGAACGTCTTTCACACCCAAAGAATCAATGACGTTCTTATACGAATACAACGCGTCAATGCCACGCGCCATGCGGTTCGGAAGAAGTACGTTTTCTGAAAATCCGCCTGCACCCAACTTCACCGGAAGCTTGGTTTTGAAAAGTGTGTTCCACTTCCCTTCCAACTTTTCCTTCACCAATAAATTGAATGTATTGGTTCCGCAGTCGATGATGGCAACGCGTTTGTTTTCGTTTAGTTCGACTGTCGTATCCATTTCCATAAATCTTTGTAACTCACTTTTTTTCCGTAAGACAAAATGCCCACGCGATAAATTTTTCCACCCAACCAAATGAAGAATAAGAACGCTACCACCAATGCGGCCATAGCGCTTATTAAATGCCAAACGCTAATGTTTCCAATGGCAGTCTTCACCATAATGGTTATGGGTGAAGTGAGTGGAAATATGCTGAAGAAATTTCCAATGGGACTCTCCGGATTCGTAATGAGCATGGCCGAAACAATGTAGGAAAACACCAACGGCAAAGTCACTGGAAGCATGAATTGTTGCGTGTCCGAATCGCTGTCTACGGCAGCTCCAATGGCTGCGAAGAGCGAAGCGTACAACAAGAATCCGCCAATGAAAAAGAAGATAAACATACCCACCATGAGCGGCCAGTTGATTAAGAAGATCCAATTGATGGCTTCGTTATTCATGAGCGATTGTGCCATGGCTGCTTGATTCATGCCGTTTCCAACGACTGCGCCGTTCTCTAAAACAGCTGCGCCGTTCACCAAATGCGATTCGAAATAATTCAAGCCGAAGGTTGCTAAAACAGCAGAAAGAATAACCCAAATAAGGAATTGCGTAAGTCCAACGAGTCCAATTCCAACCACCTTACCCATCATGAGTTGAAACGGCTTCACCGAACTCACCATGACCTCAACAATGCGATTGGTCTTCTCTTCGAGCACGCCGCGCATCACTTGCACACCATACATGAAAATGAACATATAAATAAGTATGGCGAATACGAATCCAATAACTGCCCGCTCTTGCGTGTGGTCTTCTTCTCCCAGTTTATTGATGTTAATTTCTGCGAAGCTCACATCGAGCTTTGCTCGCTTGTACTTTTCGTAATCTATTTTCAACGAATCGACCACACGAAAACGTTCGAGCGATTCTTGTAAATCGTTTTTCAATTTACTTTGAATGTTTTCGGAGGGAAAATTATCGAAGTACATGTTGCACTTCCCATCGTTAATCGTAATCTCGTCGAGCTCAATCATGATGTTGTAAAACCCGTCTTTCAACTCTTCCGGTTTCTGCGTCTTTTCAGTGAAACCATAGATTACATTCTCATTGTCTTTGAACTGATCTGGAAATCTTGGAACCAACGTAGAGTCTTGCTCTCCGCGATATTCCGTAACCAATCCGTATGGATCGCTAATTAAAACAGTGTACGTCTCTTGGTCGTTCAGTGTAATCCAAATGGTTCCGAACAGCAGTCCAGCAAACAAAAGCGGACCTAAAATGGTCATAACAATGAAAGACTTCTTGCGAATGCGTGTCGTGTATTCGCGCTTAATGATTAATCCTATCTTACTCATGCTTGTGCTTCGTTAAATGAAAGAACCGATTGAACAAATATGTCGTGCATGCTTGGCACTTTTTCTTCTGCGCTCATGATGTCAACTACAGGAATCACTTGCTTCAGCAAGTCATTCAATTTAAATTCAGGTTTAATGCGAACGGTAACGGTGTGAATGTCGTTTTTCAATTCGTTACTCATTAATTCAAATCGCGCACCTAAGGCAATGGTGAATTCCAATAAGGTTCCTTCGAACTTCAAGGTGTATGTTTTCGTGCGAAAACTGTTGCGCACTTCGGCTACACTTCCACTTAAAATAACTTGCGAACGATTGATGAGCGCAATGTTATCGCACAACGATTCCACACTTCCCATGTCGTGCGTGGATAGCACAATGGTGGTTCCCTCATCGCGCAGACGCAGCATTTCATTATGAATAAGTTCTGCGTTAATCGGGTCGAATCCGCTAAACGGTTCATCGAGAATGAGCAATTTCGGTTTGTGAACAACGGTGGTGATGAACTGAATTTTCTGCGCCATACCCTTCGATAAATCTTCTACTTTCTTGTCCCACCACTCTTGTATCTCGAATTTCTCGAACCACATTTTCAATTCGGCCAAAGCTACTTTTTCCTTCATGCCTTTCATCTGCGCGAGGTAGACGCACTGCTCGCCCACTTTCATTTTTTTGTAAAGACCGCGTTCTTCCGGAAGGTATCCAATATCTTCTACATGCGAACGCTGAAGCGGGTTTCCGTAGAACTTGATTAAACCGTTGTCGGGTTCAATGATCTGATTGAGTATGCGAATGAAGGTGGTTTTTCCAGCACCGTTTGGACCTAGTAATCCGAATATCTTCCCTTCCGGAATTGCGATACTCACATTCGTAAGTGCCTGGTGTTTTCCGTACGTTTTGTTGATGCCTTCGGCTTGAATGGCGTATTTCATAGATTCATTTTAATGACAAATAGCTCTACGAAAGTAAGTCGCTTAATCGTATCTTTGCACCCTTATAAACTTAATTTATGAAGATAGCCGTAGTAGGAACTGGGTACGTTGGATTGGTTACTGGAACATGTTTCGCAGAAACAGGCAACAACGTAGTATGTATAGACATTAACGAAGAGAAAGTTGCGCAAATGAAATCGGGCGTTATTCCGATTTATGAGCCACACCTCGACGTGTTGTTCGAGCGAAATATTCGCGAAGGACGTCTTACATTCAGCACCGACTTGGCAAGTTCTATTGCAGACGCGCAAATTATTTTCTTGGCTCTTCCTACCCCTCCCGGTGAAGACGGAAGCGCCGACTTAAGTTATGTACTGGGCGTTGCGAAGCAATTGGGACATTTACTTTCCGACTATAAAATTATTGTAGATAAAAGCACGGTTCCTGTTGGAACGGCTGAATTGGTGAACAACGCCATTGCTGAGAATGCAAAGGTTCAGTTCGACGTGGTGAGCAATCCTGAATTTTTACGTGAAGGATTTGCCGTAGACGATTTCATGAAGCCGGACCGTGTGGTTATTGGAACCCGCAGCGAGCGCGCAAAGCAGTTGATGAACGAATTGTACAAGCCGTTTACACGTCAAGGCAATCCGATTATCTTCATGGACGAGCGCAGTGCCGAGTTGACGAAGTATGCAGCGAATGCTTTCTTGGCAACGAAGATTTCATTCATGAATGAAATTGCAAACTTCTGTGAGAAGGTTGGTGCCGATGTAGACATGGTTCGTTTGGGTATTGGAACAGACGATCGCATTGGAAAACGCTTCTTGTTCCCAGGAATGGGTTACGGCGGAAGCTGCTTCCCGAAAGACGTTCAGGCATTGGCGAAATCGGGTAACGACAGCGGGTATGAATTCAAGATATTGAAATCGGTGATGAAGGTGAATGAGCGTCAGAAGACGACGTTGTTGAAACCGATTCTAGACCACTTCAACAATTCATTGACGCACACGAAGATTGCTATTTGGGGATTGGCGTTTAAGCCTGACACCGATGATATTCGCGAAGCTCCGGCCTTGTATATGATTGAGCATTTGTTGGAAGCCGGCGCAAGTATTGTGGCTTACGACCCAGAGGCTATGCCGAACGTTCAAAAACAAAAAGGTTATGCCATCTCCTACGCCACCGATGCTTACGAGGCATTGGAAGGCGCAGACGCGTTGTTGATCTGCACGGAATGGGGCATGTTTAGAAATCCAGATTTCGATAAAATTGGAAAAGCACTGAAGTCGAAAGTTATTTTCGATGGAAGGAATTTATATGAGCTCGACAAAATGCAAGAGTTGGGTTATTTCTACAAAAGCATTGGAAGATCAACTGTTAATCAAGACTAATTATGGAACGCGTACTTATAACCGGAGCTGCCGGATTTCTTGGAAGTCATTTGTGCGATCGTTTCCTGAAGGAAGGGTTCGAAGTGATTGGCATGGACAATCTGATTACAGGTGACTTGAAGAACATTGAGCACTTGTTTCCGAACGAGCACTTCACGTTTTACAATCACGACGTTTCGAATTTCATTCATATTCCTGGAAAGCTCGATTACATTGTGCATTTCGCTTCTCCGGCCTCTCCTATTGACTATTTGAAAATTCCTATTCAAACCTTGAAGGTTGGATCGTTGGGAACGCACAACTGTTTGGGATTGGCGCGAGAAAAGAATGCTCGCATTATAGTGGCATCTACCAGTGAAGTTTACGGAGATCCTTTGGTTCATCCGCAAACGGAAAGTTATTGGGGACATGTGAATCCTGTGGGGCCTCGCGGAGTTTACGACGAAGCGAAGCGTTTTCAGGAAGCCATTACCATGGCGTACCATACTTATCATGGCGTTGAAACGCGCATTGTGCGCATCTTCAACACGTATGGACCGCGTATGCGTCTGAACGACGGACGTGTATTGCCGGCATTTATTGGTCAGGCTATTCGTGGGGAAGATTTAACGGTATTCGGCGACGGGTCGCAGACGCGTTCGTTTTGTTATGTAGATGATTTGGTGGAAGGAATTTATCGTTTGTTGATGAGCGACTACGCTCAGCCAGTGAATGTTGGGAATCCGGATGAGATTACCATTTTAGATTTCGCGAAAGAGATCATTAAGTTAACTGGAACCGATCAGAAGATTGTGTTCAACCCTTTGCCTACTGACGATCCGAAGCAGCGCAGACCGGACATAACCTTGGCTCAAAGCATTTTGGGTTGGGAGCCTAAGGTTCATCGCAGTGAAGGATTGAAGATTACGTATGATTACTTCAAGTCGTTGACGACGGAAGAGTTGAATAAAGTTGAACACAAGAACTTCGAGAAATACTCTCATTAATGGAAAAGGAATACTTCGCGCATGAATCTTCGTTTATAGACGAAGGCTGTACCATTGGTAAAGGCACTAAGATTTGGCATTTCACGCATGTGATGTCGAATTGTGTGTTGGGTGAAAACTGCAATTTGGGACAGAATGTGGTTGTGAGTCCGGATGTTAAGTTGGGCAACAACGTGAAGGTTCAGAACAACGTCAGCATCTACACGGGCGTTGAGTGCGAAGACGATGTATTCTTGGGTCCTTCGTGTGTCTTCACGAATGTGATTAATCCGCGTAGCGCTGTCGCGCGCAAGGATGAATATCGGAAGACGATTGTTCGTCAGGGCGCGAGTATAGGCGCTAATGCAACGATAGTGTGTGGATATGAGATTGGTGAATACGCCTTTATTGGCGCGGGCGCAGTGGTTACTAAAGAGGTTCCGGCGTATGCATTGGTTGTGGGTAATCCTGCGCGCCAAACGGGTTGGATGAGCAAGTTCGGTCACAAGCTTCATTTCCATGCGAACGGCGAAGCTGTTTGTCCGGAAAGCGGGGAAGTTTACTTCCTAGAAAAAGGGATAGTGCGCAGCACTCCTGTTACGAAGTAACGAATGTTGCAGAGCAACGAATGCCCATTGGGCGAATCTCTTTGAGGAATGCTTCGCGAATGTCCTACGAACGATTGTTTCTCGAGGGCGATTTCATCGCGAAGGTCCTTTGGACGAGGGTCTGCGACTTTCTAACA
>JBIKRF010000105.1:0-7603 GCA_044349305.1 Flavobacteriales bacterium | reverse complement strand
CGTTTCCGTTCAACCATTGCCTTGCTGCACCATCAGATGAATAAGGCACGATGGGTAGAAGCGAATCTTGCGACGCGGGTTCTTGTCCAAGCATTGAAAAGCTTGATGCAAAAAAAAGTAAAAATATCAACCCGCGCATATCCCGTAAAATTAGCGCACGTAGATGAACCAAACCGATTGATTTTATTCACCATTCATTCACAACTAAACGTGTTAGTCTTTGTTCATGACCCCGTTCTGCGCGCGAATACTCTCTTTGTGAATGGCTTCGAGATAGGCGGAAAGAAACGTTTCAGTAAGATTTGCCGATTTACCCCATGCCTCGCGGCTTTCAAGAATTTCCTTCCAACGTTCCAATTGAAAAATGGTGATTCCCTCTTCTTTTTTTAAGGCGCCCATCTCTCGCGAAATGTCCATTCGTTTTCCCAACAAATCAATAATGTCGGCGTCTAATGCATCAACACGGTCTCGCAGTGTTTGAAGTTTTTGCGCTGAATTGGATGTGAGTGTAGTGCTGCGATAATGAAGAAGCTCAGACATTTCAGCAACTTGTTCAGGCGTGATTTGCTGCTGGGCGTCACTAAGCGCGCTATCAGGATTGGGATGGCTTTCAATCATGATTCCATTCATGCCGAGGTCAATGGCGCGTTGGCTAACATCGCGAAGTAAAGTTCTGTTTCCACAGATATGACTGGGGTCGCAGAGGAGGGGGATGTGCGGAAATTGCGTTTTAAATTCAATTGGAATCTCCCAAAGCGGCTTGTTTCTGTATGGAAGTTTATTCGCAACGGAAAACCCGCGGTGAATAGCGCTTAAGTCGGTCAATCCAACTTTTTGAAAGCGTTCGAAAGCACCGATCCATAGAGAAAGGTCAGGGTTAATGGGGTTTTTAATAAAAATTGGAATACGCACCCCACGCAAGGCTTCAGCAACTTCTTGAACTGAAAATGGGTTAGTTGTTGTGCGCGCGCCAATCCACAGCGCATCGAAATTGTGCTCTAGACAGAGCTCAACGTGCTGTGCAGTTGCTACCTCAGTAATGATTTTGACACCGATTTCTTCTTTTGCTTTTTTCATCCAAGGAAGCGCCGCGGCTCCCATTCCTTCAAATGAATTCGGACTTGTTCTAGGTTTCCATAGGCCAGCGCGATAATACGATAGGGGCATGTGATCGCTCAGCGCTCGAGCGGTGTCGATTACTTGAGATTCAGACTCAGCGCTGCACGGGCCAGCTATCCATGTGAAATTATCTTTTATCGTATCCATAGCTTCCTTCCTTTTCATTGCGAAAGTACTTGATTCCAAGAGGCACAAGAATTATTAGGGCATAAAAAAAGGGGAAAATTCCCCTTTGTGCCCTGGACTGGACTCGAACCAGCACACCTTACGGAACCACCCCCTCAAGATGGCGTGTCTACCAATTTCACCACCAGGGCAATTAGAACAAAAAAGGGCAGTTTCCTGCCCCTTTTCTTTTTTAGTGATCCCGCTGGGACTCGAACCCAGGGCCCATACATTAAAAGTGTATTGCTCTACCAGCTGAGCTACGAGATCATCTTGCCCTAAAAGCGGCTGCAAATATACACATATTTTTTAAATTCCTATTTTTTTTGAAATGAATTTCAAGTTTGGACAACTATTTTCTTGATGAATAAGTCAACACATTGCCTATTTTTGTTTTGTAACCGAAATTCCAATTATGAAAAGATTTTTTGTGGTTCTATTTTTCATGAATCTAGCGCTATTTGCGAATGCGCAGGTCTCTGCCTCTGCTAAAGTTAAGGCAGCTATGACAAGTTCTGTTTTGAAGTCTTTTTCTGAAGACCAATTGGCAGAGCTAAATTTTAAGGCAGATCACCTCGTAAGCGTTGAGCTTTCAAAGGGTAATTCAAAAAGTAATTTCAGCTTAACGAATCTTGAAAACGGAAAAGAAGTGAGTCTTTCGGATAACGAAATAACAAATTTCAATCCACTGCTTTACGCAATTCCACAAGATGAAGTTGTTTGTAATAATTTCAACATTCAGTCTAAGGAAGGTAAATCCTATACCCTAGTTGTACTTTCTAAACAGCAATACAACCAACAGTTGAAACAGTTCATGCGTGATATTAAAAAGAAGAAATAATCTGAAATGATGAAGAAAATAATACTCCTACTTTTAGTCGCTTTTAGTTTTGTTGGCTTTTCTGTCAATGCCCAAACAGCGGTAATTGATATAGATGACGCTCCGACCTATTCGGGTTGTGATTTTATTTTACATGACGATAATGGTGGTCTTGTTCCATATTCTGCAAACGCATTCAACGTAATGACCATTTGCTCGAATGCCGGTAACCAGGTGAATTTGTATTTCTTGACTTTCTCATTAAGTCCGGGCGATTTATTCACCATCTATGACGGCCCATCGGCAGCAGATCCTGTGATAGGAACCTACACGGCTACTGATTTGCAGTTTCAAATGATTTCGAGTACGAACCCTTCGGGTTGCTTAACTCTGTTTTTCTTAGCCAATGGCGACGATCAAACAGGTGATTTTATTGCACAGGGTACTTGCGGTGTTCCATGCGCATTCCCATTGTCTGCGATCACTGCGTCTGAACCCTCTCCCTTTTTGGGTTGTCCAAGCGAACAAATTACGTTCGATGGTTCAACCTCGTTTTTACCGAATGGTGCTTCTTTGTATTCTCACAATTGGGATTTTGGTGATGGTACTTCTGACAATGTAAGTTGGCCTACAGTAACACACACATACACTCAACCAGGGGTTTATCATGTGGTTTTAACAATTACAGTTTTAAGCGCAGACGGCAGTCAGCAATGCTCCAACTTGAATACTGGAGAATATTTTGTCTATATCTCAACTCCAATTCAATGGAATGCTACAGTTTCGGATTATGCCGTATGTGTTGGTGTGCCTGTGAATGCAGGTTCAACCGAATGGGTAGCAGCCCCGGACCTCGGTATTCAAGACTCCCCGGCTAATGCGAGCTTTCCAACATTTGTGCAACAGCAAGGGATAGACTTTGGAGGTGGGGTTTATATTCCAGACAATCAAGGTTGCTTTCAGGCGGATATTACCTTTACTCAATTCGGGAGTGCAACAATTACAAGTGCTGCTGATATCATAGGAATTACTGCAAATATTGAGCATTCCTTTGCAAGTGATATTGTGATTAATATTATTTGTCCGCAAGGAAATACGTTGCAATTGTTCAATGGAACGAGCGGTGGTGGTATCTTTTTAGGAGAGCCTGTAGATATCGAAGATCCAAATCAGCCTGGTGTTGGTTACGATTACACTTGGGATCCATTGGCTCCTGTTACCTTCAATACAGCAATTTCCGGAGTGGTAGGTACACTTCCTGCAGGTTCTTACAACGCAGATGGAATTTGGGATGCACTTCTCGGTTGCTCATTGAATGGCACATGGCAGTTTCAGATTTGTGACCAGGTAGGTATCGATGATGGATTCATTTTCGGTTGGGGAATTCAGTTTGCGCCGCAGTTTTATCCTGATAGTATTTCATTCACACCTCAAGCTCTTCCCGATCAGCACGATAGCTTTTGGTCTCCTGCAGATAACCTAACGTTTCAAGACACAAACATGAATAACGTAGTTTTCATGTCGAATACCCAAGGGACATTCCCTTTGACTTACCAGGTGACAAGCGATTTCGGATGTACCTACGACACAACGTTTACCATTACGGTTTACGGACCCCCAACCATCAGTTTTGCAGACAGTATTCACTTCTGCGGATTGCCAGTTAATTTGAATCCAACTTACGGAAACGCATTGCCAAATACGACCTACGCTTATCAATGGAGTCCAGCGGCGAACGTAACTGTTCCAAACATTGCTTTCCCGCAAGCAACAGGACTTCAGAACGCAGCTTGGATTTCGGTGACGTCATGGCCAACCTATGATAACACTTGTACAGGAACAGATTCAGTACGCGTTTGGATTCCAAATGTTCCGGAGGCTGATACTTTAAGCTATTCAATCTGTTTGTCTGAACAAATTGAATTGAATTTCCCTGTTATGATTGGTGCAAACTCTTACAATTGGTATTCGGTTTCTTCTGACACGCTAGGAAATCAGCCTAGTTTCACAACTCCTTTGCCAGTGTCAGCAGTAGATTCATTGGTCTATTATTTAGAGGCAACTGAAAATGTTTGTCTATTCTCGTCAATTTCGGAGTACACGGTTGAGTATTTACCCTGTGAAGTGTTGCTACCGAACATCGTAAACATAAACCAAGATTTGTACAACAATGATGTTTTAAGTTTCGGAAATGCATTGGAATATTATTCTAGTGCAACTGTAAATGTGTTCAACCGTTGGGGTGCTTTGGTGTTTGAAAATTCAAACTACCAAAACAATTGGTCTCCAAGTAGTCTTGAAGATGGTGTGTATTATTATTTGCTATCTGTAACGACTCCGACCGGAATAGTTGAGTCTTACCAAGGCTACTTTCATCTCATGAGAAAAAATTAATGGAATAAAAAATTATTTAAGGGGCGATCTTCGCCCCTTATTTATTTGTGCCCATGACCATTCAAGAAAATTTAGCTTATCTCGGAAATCTTGCTGTTCTCTTGAAAATAGAGCGCGACGAAGATTGGTCGCGCTTTCAAAAGCAATTGAAAGAGCAACCGGTTAATGCGCGAATAAAGGAAGGACTCACCTGGTTTCCTCTGAAGATTGTGGAAGATGGATTCGGTTTTGGTTCGTATCCATTTTTAGTAGTTGAAAAAACCAACGGTCCGGCAAAGCATTCCTTTCAATCGGGACAACCCGTTGAATTGTTTTCCAACCATGAAAACCATCATGGAGAATCGCTGAAGGGAACCATTGCCTTCGTTGATCATTCACGAATGAAAATTCAATTCAGAGTAGATGAATTGCCCGATTGGACCGACGATGGAAAAATTGGATTGAATGTCTCCTTCGATGAGAAGTCATACAAGGAAATGTTCGCGGCTTTGAATAATGTTATTAATGCGAAGAACAATCGATTGGCTGAAATTCGCGATGCCATTGCTTTGGAAGAGAAACGACTTTCAGAAATGGAATACTTGGGCTCACATGGGAATTTGAATGATTCACAGAATGAAGCTGCACGTGGTGTTGTGAATGATTTAGTTGTGAGCGTTGTTCATGGTCCTCCAGGAACTGGGAAGACCACCACGCTTATTCATGCCATGGAAGAGTTAGCTAAGTTGAAGAAAAAGGTTTTGTGTTGCGCGCCGAGTAATGCAGCGGTAGATCATTTGGTGGAAGGGTTAGGGGAGAAGGGGTTGAAAGTTTTACGTTTGGGGAATCCGGCAAAGGTGCATTCCAAAGCAAATGCGTTTACGGTTGATGTGAAGTTGGTGGAAGACAAAGATTATTCGCGCGTACGTGAATGGAAAAGAAGAGCGAAAGAATTGCGCTCGTTGGGAAGTAAGTACAAACGTTCGTTTGGAAGAGAAGAAGCGGAACAGCGCAAATTAATTTTCAAAGAAGCAAAAGAAATGATGCGCGAAGCGCGCGAGACGGAATTGTTTTTATTGGATAGACTCATTGATCAGGCCGATGTGATTTGCACCACGCTCGTAGGATCTGCGAATGATATGCTTCGCGATCGCGTTTTCGATGTGGTCGTTATCGACGAAGCAGGGCAGGCGTTGGAACCCGCCTGTTGGATTCCGATAGCAAAAGGAAATAAATTGGTTTTAGCGGGAGATTATCTTCAGCTTCCTCCAACTATTTTTTCGAATGAAGCAGCTCAGAAGGGCTTAGCAATTTCGTTAATGGAAAGAACTGCACGCATTGCGAAGGGCGTTCATTTTTTGAATGTGCAGTATCGCATGAACGAGAAGATTGCTGCATTCAGCAACGAGCATTTCTATGAGGGAAAGCTCACGGCGGATATTTCCGTTGCACGTCGCATGTTGGAAGGAGATTTGAATCCGATTCAATTCATTGATACTGCTGGAACGGGATACAATGAAGAAGCAGGAGCAGAGGGTAATTCGCGGATGAACAAAGGTGAAGCTGAATTGGCCATGAAAATGTATTCGATGTTGAAGGAACAGACGCAACAATTTTTTTCATGCGCCTTAATTTCACCGTATCGCGCGCAGATTGAATTGTTGGAGCGTGTGTTTAAAGAAGAGGAGGTGACGATTAATACCGTGGATTCGTTTCAAGGACAGGAGGCCGATGTGGTTATTATTTCTTTGGTGCGAAGCAACGACGAGAATGAAATTGGATTCTTGAAAGACTACCGAAGGATGAATGTTGCGCTTACCCGCGCGAGGAAGAAGTTGATAGTTATTGGAGATAGCGCAACAATAGGAGGCGATTCGTTTTATCAAGAGATGCTTCAGTTTTTTGAAGTGCAAGAATCTTATGAGAGCGCCTGGATTTACATGACTTAGTTTTCAAAAAATAGCTTATTTTCACTTTATGAAAAAATTTAATTTCCTTCTCGCATTAACTGTTTTCTTGGTTTTTGTTTCTTGCGATAAAGACACAGAAGACGAGCCAATTGTAGCAAGTGTTCCAACCGTTCCAACGGTTTACATTAAAATTGTTACAGATTCAACGCAAGAGCGATTGAACAATTTGGGTGTGCCATCAACCGTGCCCGCTGGACATGCTGCATTAAGTCCGTTGTTTCATAAAATTTCTGCACACTACATCGAATTCACGCAAAACATGTACACTGCACTTGGTGCTGGAGAAGTGGTTTATCATGCTGCTGAAACAACAGCCGGCGGGGCCAATGCCATTGATTTTGCTCAAGCACAGATTTCTGCTCCTGGAGAAACATTCATAGCTGTTCCATTGAGTTCATTTGCTCCGGGTACGTATGAGTATGTTCGCGCTTCATTGTTGTACCAGAATTACGACGTGAATTTATTGGCGAATGGATTTAATTTAACTGGACGCGTGGCGAGTTTTGTTGGTTTCAACACGTATATCACGAACTATTTAATCAATACGCAATCTGTAGCGGTGAATGACGATGTGCTTCAGGGGTATTGGGGGTTTGAGACCAGTCTTTTTGGAACGCCTTATGTAAGTTCAGGACAAGCGCCTCCGGGTGCAACCACAGTTCCGAATCCATTGTTTGCAACCTCACCCATTCCACAAGGGAGTTGTGTAGTAACCGGAGGGTTCTCTTCACCTTTGGTCATTACAGGAAATGAAACTGAAGATATTTACGTAACGCTTTCACTCTCTACCAACAAAAGCTTTGAATGGTTAGACACCAATTCAGATGGAAAGTGGGAACCGGGTGCGGGTGAATCGGTTGTCGATATGGGCTTACGCGGAATGATTCCGAGTTGGAATTAATTCGTTTGAGATTTTTTCCTAAACGGCAACACCACCAAGAAAAACAACACTGCGCCCAAGCACTCTAGGGTGATTAAATAATACGGATAAGGACCGAAGAAATCCATAGCGCTTCCACCTTCGGGCTTGTGCATGAGGTATCCGTAATTGCTGCCTATAATTTTATTGACTGAAAAGGCTAACGCGAAATAAACTTGCGATGCAATGACTACTCGCAACCATGATCCTTTTTCCGGATACAACTTCATTCCGAAA
>JBIKRF010000104.1:0-7923 GCA_044349305.1 Flavobacteriales bacterium | reverse complement strand
CCGAAATCACTGTTGTCGAAATCCGCAGCTAAACGAACTCCTGCAGTTAATTTATAATCTTCCATTAAATCTGAAATTCCAACCTTGAAGAAACCTGAAAACCCCGGAGAAATACTCGTGGGTCCTGTATAGTTTTGATAGAATGAACTGGCGAACTGATTGTCTACAGTAGACTGAACATAGCTCGTGGTATAATTCACCATGTAGTTCTTGGCCTTCGGAATTTCTATTTTTGTAAGTTGCGCGAGTTCCGTGGCTTGCTTCAAACTTTCAAGTTGTCGTTTTTTATCGCCAGGAAATGCAAAATTTTCAGTGTCGATTCGCTTTGCATCCTTTTTCTTAGGATACCAACGCATTTCAGAGTAAGGTGCCTTTTCCGCTTCAGGCTGACTCTCATCTCCCTCTACTTCCATGGCCCTATCGTTAACCAAATCCAATTTCATAATAAACGGAGCGTTCAATTCATCAACCATCCATATTCCGCTCTTAAAATCGGAAGTGATACTAAATCCTCTTGTTTGTCTCGTTGACTTTTGCATTACCTCGGTCACATTAAAATATCGGTAATGTATGGTGGTGTCAATACTCGCTATTGCGCTATCTCTGAACACCGAGCATCTCTCGTCGTATAAGGCTTTGGAGCGAATGAATTGAATTTTGTTGTCTTTGGCAAGCGCTAATCTACGATCTGAGTATTTTGAATTCGTTAATTGAATGAGTTCTTCGTTCTTGTAGTCATCCGACAAAGTCAATTTATAAATGTGAAAATTGGCATCCTCTACTCGAATACTGTCGTGGTAATTCAATTCCAAACTACTGCCTCTATTCGAGCTGAAATAAATGCTGTTCCCATCGGCAGAAAATACGGGGTCAACATCGTCGAAGTTATCGTTGGTTAATTTCTGTGGCACATTGGCCGTAATCGGCAAAAGAAAAATGTTTGTTTTACCGTTTAGTGTGCCACTAATTACCACCCTCTTGCCGTCCGGAGCATATTTCATGCTCTGTATTTTTTCGACCTGAAATAATTCTTTCGTCGATTTCTCTTTCGAATCGAGTTGATAGGTATTCCAAAATAACTTCCCGTCTTTCTCTGTTACGTACGACAACACTTGTCCATTCGGATGCCAAGCCAATTGGGGAGTACTAAAGTCTGGAATACGGTCACTTTTAAAATCTCCTTTTGCAACTTTCGTTTTTTCTTTCGTCTCTGTATCGTAAATATACACCGTGTATTGACCCTTGTAATGCATGGAATAAGCCCATTTCAAATGGTCGCTTGACGGCGTGATATGCAAATATTCGTTTTTGAATTTTCCTTTCAATTCTGGAACTAAAAATTTAAATTTCTTTCGCTTAACCTGCATTGAATCCAATTCCTCTTGAATTTTATTTAGATCTCTTCCTTGTTGAATATAGCGCTTGTAATCGTCAACAACCGTCTCTGTTTCCCTTCCTATTACATATTGAAATCCGCCATCTGTTCCACGGAACAATTGCGTCATATTCAAAATTCCAAGTACCACATTCTCACCGTAAATATTCCCTATGTACGACCAAAAACTTTGACCCACGAGTTCTGCTTGTTTACCGGTAAGCCTGTGCATCTTTGGTCGACGAGCATTCACAAACCAATCCTCAGCCGCTCGCTCACATTCGCGTTGGTCTGTTATGGCTGCGTAACGTATTACCCCTTCAGAATACCATGTTGGAATTGCAATTCGATTATTTCCTCTAACAATACTTCGCCAATCGCTTCCGTAAATCAATTGCAAATACATAATCCGCGACAGGCCGAGAGCTATCTGTTTTCTTAACTCTACGTCCGTGCCTTCGAAATACACGAACATTTTATTTCCTAAAATATTCGTTGACCCGCCGACGCTTGCTGTTTCCTCATCTGTTAATCCGAGATTGCTCTGACGAAATTCACTCTGTTTATTGAAGCAAACAACCTGAATTGCATCTTCCAATTGAACATTAAAAAACCTTTGAAGCCGAATTTTTTCCTGTTCGCAATACAACAACGTTCGCTCTGCAATTTGCTGTCCGCCCTGATAATAGT
Source organism: Flavobacteriales bacterium (assembly GCA_044349305.1). Taxonomy (GTDB): domain Bacteria; phylum Bacteroidota; class Bacteroidia; order Flavobacteriales_D; family Sanyastnellaceae; genus CAIZGX01. Next base: position 5,858 of record JBIKRF010000104.1, on the reverse strand, counting down.
ACACTTCGAAATGTTCTCCGGGAAGAAGCGACCAATCAAATGGCTTAAATTGAATTCTGTTTTTCCCGAAAGTAAGATTGGACCCTTTATAGAACTGAGCTTGCCCCATGTTAGCGCTGAACACCAACAGAAAAAACAGAAAATAGTACGGCAGTCCCCTTTCGCGAATCATACTACCAAAGTACGCGTATTTTTGCAAACACAAAATACCTTCAAGCAATGAATATTCAATCTTTTCAATTCAACGCCTTCTCAGAGAATACGCATGTCATTTGGAATTCCGAAAAACAAGCTGTAATCATTGATCCAGGTATGAGCAATCGCTCAGAAGAATCTGAATTTTTGAATTGGTTGAAAGCGGATGAATTGACTGTTGTAGACATCTGGTTAACCCATTGCCACATAGACCACATTATGGGGTTAGATTTTTGTTTTCGTGAATTTGGGTTGAAGGGTATAGCGCATGCTCTGGATCAAGCAAACATTGAACGAAGCGAGTTGGTTGCAGGCATGTACGGCATTCCCTACACCGCAGGACCTGAGCCGGAATACATTCTTGAGGAAGGAAAAATGAATCGTCATGGATTCGAGACGGATGTGCTTTTCGTTCCCGGACATAGCCCTGGACATGTAGCGTTTTATTTCGAAGAAACAGGAGTTGTTTTTAGTGGCGATGTGCTGTTCGAAAGAAGCATCGGAAGAACAGATTTACCGGGTGGCGATTTCGAAACATTAGCAAATTCTATCCGCACAAAAATGTATGCACTTCCGGAAGAAACGGTGATTTATTGCGGACACGGAGACACCACCACTGTTGGAGAAGAGAAAAGAGAAAATCCCTTTGTGAAAGGAATTTAAAATTACTTCTTGTAATTTTTTTCGTAGCATGAAATCCAATCTTGCACCGTCATCTTCTTCGCCAATTCCGCAATTAAATCGTACGGAATGTCTTCCATTTTTTTAAAGCGAATACACGACTTGCCCATGTCTAATTTCGACTTGCAATGTTTGGTATATTCCGAAACAAACCAATCGTACAATTCAGGAACGGCATAGACACCCATGTGGTAAAGCGCAATGAAATTCTTCTGTGAAGCAATTGAAAGAAAAGGCAACGGAAGCTTCGGATCGCAGTGGTAGCCATCTGCATAAATCCTATGCGGAACAACATATCCAACCATACCGTAGCTCATCTGTTCTTCAAATCCCGTGGGAAGATTTTTCTTGAACAATTTCTGTAATTTTTCAATTACCACTCTTCGTTCTTGAGGAAGAGCTTGCACGTATTCTGTAACGGTCATTATTCTTGCTTTGTTGATTTTTCAAATTTATTCAAAACATCTTTCAGCATATCTACTTGAATGTTTTGAATTTCCAATAAGTCTTGTTGTTGGTGTAAAATCAAGTGATCTATCTTTTCATGAAGCATGCGAATCTCTAATTCAGCTTTCAAATTAATCATGTAATCTTTCTTTGCTCTGCTTCTATCTTTTTCTTCTTGTCTGTTCTGACTCATCATGATAACGGGCGCTTGCAGCGCGGCAATAAACGATAGAATTAGATTCAGAAAAATAAACGGATACGCATCAAACGGTTTTGTCACCAGTATGAAAACGTTGGTGACTATCCACAACAGCAAGAATCCTACGAACAACAAAATAAACGACCAACTTCCACCGAAGGCCGCAACTTTATCTGCTAATTTTTGCCCGAAAGAATTGTCGGTATCGTCTTCGAATTCTATCTTATCTGCGAGTGTCGTTTCATTGCTTATTGAAGCGAGAACGGCTCCTTCCAATCCAGAAATAGCAAGACGTTCTTTTTCCAAAAGTGCTCGCAAATATTTTTCGCGATATTGATTCAATTCAGAAATAGACAAATGTGAATCGACCGTGAAATTTGGATTTTCACTTTGAATTAATCCCAAAATATTCGGCTGAACAATACGTCCTGAAATTCGTTCAGCAACAGAAAATGATTTGTTGGAAATGTCGCTTTGAAATGTTTTCATGTTGAAAGAATTTCAAGCAAGTTACACTGAGAATTTCCCTTAGATGTACTTCTCCACGAAATCCTTACAATAATCAGCAATGAGCAATCGCACTCGTCTAAACTCATTCACAATTTCTTCTTCCGTTCCTGAAGCCTTTGCCGGATCGGGAAAGTTGTAATGAAATCTTTCAGCCTTCGAAGGGAAATACGGACAGCGTTCTTTAGCGTTATCGCAAACGGTAATGATAAAATCAAAATCGATGTTCGCGTATTCATCGACGTGATTCGACGTGTGATTTGAGAGATCAATTCCCACTTCCTTCATAATTGTAATGGCGCGTGGATTTACACCGTGCGTTTCAACTCCTGCGCTGTATACGTTTGCGTTTTCACCGGCGTAATAACGCAAGTAACCTTCTGCTATCTGACTTCTGCAGCTGTTTCCGGTGCATAGAACTAAAATGTTTTTCATGCGGAATAATATTTTTTCTTAAGGAATAAACTGGCTTTCACCAACAAAATTAAAACGGGAACTTCCACAAGTGGACCAATGACGCCTACGAACGCTTCTGCTGAATGAATTCCGAAAACGGAGATTGCAACGGCAATGGCCAACTCGAAATTATTTCCTGTTGCGGTGAATGAAATGGCAGCGTTCTTCGCGTAGTCTACACCCATTGATTTATTCACGAAGAAGCTCACGAAAAACATGAGTGCAAAATAGATGACGAGTGGAATGGCTATGCGCAAAACATCGAAGGGCAACTCCAAAATTTTATCACCCTTCAAACTAAACATCAAGACAATGGTGAAGAGCAACGCGTACAATGTTATTGGAGAAATTCTCGGCACAAAAACTCTGTTGTACCACTCTTCTCCTTTCGATTTAATCAGGAATGTGCGCGTTAAAAATCCGGCAAGAAAAGGAATTCCCAAATAGATTAAAACGCTTTGTGTAACCTCTCCAATTGGCACTGAAACATTGAAGTCTCCGAATCCCAATTGATTTGGAAGTACGTTTATGAAAAGCCATGCGTAGAAAGAATAAGACAGCACCTGAAACACGCTGTTCAACGCAATAAGCAAGGCTCCGTACTCTCTGTTTCCCCCCGCCAAGTCGTTCCAAACAATAACCATGGCAATGCATCGGGCAAGACCAATGAGAATGAGTCCAACCATGTAATGCGGTTCATCTTTTAGAAATAAGATGGCCAACGTAAACATGAGAATTGGCCCAACAATCCAGTTCAAGAATAGCGAAAGCGTCATCACTTTTTTATCCTGAAACGCTTTCGGCAAGAGGCTGTAGTTCACCTTTGCTAACGGAGGAAACATCATTAGAATTAATCCAATGGCGAGCGGAATGTTTGTGGTTCCGACAGAAAGGCTGTTGGTGATATTCGCAATGCTTGGAAAGAAATAGCCCAAGCCCACACCAATAAGCATGGCTAGGAATATCCAAAGTGTCAGGAAGCGATCGAGGAATTTGAGTTTTACTTGCATAGAAAAAAGTTTAGCAGCATCCGCCTCCAGGTGTGCAGGTTGTATTTGTATTCGTGCCGATTGTATTCAAGTTCACCTTCAACTTACTCGGTGGAATTCCGCATTTGTCTTGCGCAAGACAATTGGTTTGCGTTGAAATCATTTTGAATTTTCCATCTGCAAAAGCCAGGTTGTATTTTCCAATGGTTTCCGATTGGTATTCCACTTCGACCTCTAGGTCATTCATATCGAAAATGTTTTCCGACTGAAGAATAATACCGAGAAATTTCGAAGGAGCTAAGCGGTGATCGAAATCGTTTGCTTCCCACAGTTGGAAGCTCGCAGTTTTTTCATTGCGCACGGTACCGCCGCAATCGATGTAGTGTTTGGCAACGAGTCCCACTTCCGTCACATGAAAATGCGCAGGAACAATTTGTCCGTTTGGTAATTCGAAAACGAGTGTATCCACTTCATTTAATCGGCTTTTCAATTCTGAGATTTTCATATTAGCAACATTTATTTTGTTTCGAAATTTTGTTCTCTATTGTTTCAAAATAGACCTTTATTTTTTGAATGGTCTTTTCATTCAAACAGTAGCAGATGGAGTTTCCTTCAATGGATCCTTGAATGATTCCAGCTGACTTCAGTTCTTTCAGATGCTGTGAGACCGTGGGCTGCGCTAGGGGCAGTTTGTTCACAATATCTCCGCATACACACGATTCCACATTCATTAAATATTCCACAATAGCAATGCGCGCAGGGTGCGCAATGGCTTTCAGCAACGAAGCGGTTTCGTTTTGTTTCTTTGTGAAGAGCTCTGCTTTCGTGGTTCCCATATTGCATTTGTATATTGCAATATTACGATATTCTTCGAAAGATGTTGCACAAGATTCTACGAAAGATGCGAAGCAAGATTCTGCGAAAGATGCGAAGCAAGATTCTGCGAAAGATGCGAAGCAAGATTCTGCGAAAAAATTCTGCAATAAAAAAAGGCTTCCGAAGAAGCCTTTCTCTGTACCCAGAGTGGGAATCGAACCCACATGCCCGAAGACACACGATTTTGAGTCGTGCGCGTCTACCAATTCCGCCATCTAGGCATTTCCTCTCATTAGAGGAGTGCAAATATAAACACGTTTTCTATTTTCCAACAACAGCTCTGAAAATATCTAAGATATTTCCCCAAAGCATAAGTCCTAGAAGAAGCACCATTCCAACGATTTGTGCCTTTTCAAGAATTTTCTGACTCACTGCTCTACCAGTAATCATTTCCCAAAGCAAGAACATTACGTGTCCGCCGTCCAATGCTGGAATAGGAAGCATGTTCATGAAGGCTAAGATTAGCGAGATGAAAGCTGTGCGTTCCCAGAAGATTGCCCAATCCCATTGGTCAGGAAACATCTTCGCGAATGATCCGAATCCGCCTACTTGCTTTGCTCCCGAAGAAGAGAACAAATATTTCAATTGACTTCCGTAATCGGTGAATGTCTCCCATGCCCATTTCGCTCCTGCCGGAATGGCTGCGAAGAATCCGTAATGAAGTGTTTCTACCCCGAATTGCTTTACATCTGCTTTCGGAATGAAACCAATGGTTCCATCGTCGTTAATGCCAACATTCAATTGTGTTTCTTGTCCGTTTCTCTTCACCCACATTGGAACAGTTTGACCTTTCTTGTTTGCCAATTCCGCTTTGATGTCGTTGAAGTAGATTGAATGAACATCGCCCAAACCAACAACACTGTCTCCTTTCATTAAACCGGCTTCAGCCGCTTTGTTTCCTGGCACTACGCTATCGACAACGCACGGAAGTCTCACTGCGAAAGGCGCAGACTTCACTCCTCCGTCTACCAATTGCTGACCAATGTTTGCAGGAATGTTAATGTCCATTTTCTGTCCACCTCTTTCAATAGTCACGACAGAAATATTATCTACGAGAAGAGACTTGTTTACTTCGCTGAAGCTTTCAGGGCGTTCTCCGTTTAGGGCTAAAATTTTATCACCTTCTTGGAATCCGGCTGCCTTCATGGTTTCGTTCACGTGCACACCGAACTTCACATTTTCAACGGGTAGAACATCGCGTCCCCACATTCCAAGGATAATGGCGTATAGCACGAATCCAACGATCATGTTCACGATCACTCCGCCCATCATTACGATGAGTCGTTGCCAAGCTGGTTTCGCGCGGAATTCCCAATCTTGTGGAGGAAGAGCCATGGCTTCTTTGTCCATGCTTTCGTCTACCATACCGGCGATTTTCACATATCCGCCCAATGGCAACCAACCGATACCGTATTCGGTGTCACCTTTTTTCTTTTTCACCAGGCTGAACCACGGATCGAAGAAGAGGTAGAATTTCTCTACGCGAATTTTGAAAAGTCTTGCTGGGA
>JBIKRF010000182.1:0-6512 GCA_044349305.1 Flavobacteriales bacterium | reverse complement strand
GCCCTGAGTTGGACAATTATTTATTTGATTCGGGATAACCAAATCTTTAATGTTCTGATTTATTCTTGTTACGGTTTCCCTTCTTATACCGGCATTTGGGGTTGCTTGATCGGCCTCGTCGTCTATTATTAGTACCCTTAAATTCGAAAGATGCATCGGGTTGATTGTTGAAAGCCATCTTCTTAGCTTATTTAATACATTGCCATTTTTCAGAAACACCCCGAGTGCTACCTGTCGGCGGTTAGGGTTGCCAAGTTCAGTAAGAACTTGACCCGCATTGCCGGCAACGGTCATTCCCGGACCGGAGTGATTTGATATCCAAGTGAAATAAAATGGATTAGTTGGATTAACCCCCCATGTGGCTGTAACATCACTTGTAATCCGGGATTGCGTTTGCCGTCTAAGGCTTTCAATTGTACCGGACAATATTATAATTACATTAAATCCAATATCGGCAGCGGCAGAAATAAGTCCGTTAAAAATAGTGGTTTTGCCAGATTGAACCTGCCCGATAACAAGGCCACGTCTGTCGGGATTTTGGGTAGGCTGAGGCAAAAACTGCTGTACTATTATATTACATTCATCAAGAATGCGGGTAAGGTCATCTTCAGCTAGATTTCTCTCCCTTAAACCTCTAAAATAATTGCCAAAACAGTTATCTGCACTTTCACTTAGAACATAACCGTTCCTCATTGTCGGGTTTGCAAAATCTCCATCCTTGATTTGTTGGACTCGAAGTAATTCATTTTTGTACGAATTAAGGGCCTCGTTCAAGGTGATTTCATTAGCCTCAATTCCTAATATTTTGGTGATTCCTATAATATCATCTTTTGAAGCAGGCTCATTAATTATTCTTTCCACTGCATCCAAGGGATAAATTCTATCAGTATTTCTGATAGTTTCAACCTTCTGTCTTATTATTTCAAAAAGTGTCATAACGTCTTTATTGTAATTAGTTTAAAAGAGTATCAAATATTTTTAGTCCATTGTAATGCCATTGCCTCAGCCATTCCTTCAAATGTCTTACTTCTCAATGTGCGCCTTTCGGCAGGAGTTTTAGCTTTAGTCAAAGCGTCTGAGTACCACTTTGGCAAACTTTTTCCACTACTTAGAATTACACGTTCTCCTTTACCTACTATATTGGTCGGTTGAAGTTCAGGTAGGTTCTTAAGCCATAAACAGGTAGCTTTTGATGCTTCGTCACCAAACATCCAGGGATGAACAGTTTGCGTTGGCTTTTTATATTTACTACTAACTATCCCCACCGGATTTTCAACTGCAATTTTCTCGATAGGTGCTTCACATAACTTGATAAAAAATTCAAGTGCTTCATCGCGGTCTTGCGCTCTGTTGGGAAATCTTGGATGCGGCCTTCTATTTTTAAAGGGCATGTCTTTGTCCTCTGGATGATAATACCATCTGGCACCGCTGACTGCTAAAAATGTGCAAGGGGGATGGGCAATCATCATTTCCCATTGTTTTTTCAAGGTATTTCTTTTTCCATTTTGGAGAATTCCCCCATAGTTTTCTATTATCTTAAAAACATCCTCTTGAAAATGCCATTCAGGATGACCACCGCTGCAAGGCAATAGATCGCAACTAAATGCATCATGCCCTAGTTTGCGCAGTTCTTTGGTAATGGCTTGGCTCTCCTCGCAAGCAACTAGTATTCTCATTTTTCTTTACTTTTTAGTGCCTCAAAAATGCCATTTGCAATACCTTCAGCCATTTTGGGAGGAACAGCATTTCCAATCATTTTATAACAGGTTCCTTGGCTTCCTAAAAATTCAAAATCTTCCGGAAAAGATTGTAATAAAGCAGCTTCTCTAACAGTAATTGATCTCGCTTGATCAGGATCAGGGTGAATAAACATCAATCCATCTTTGTGTAAATGCGCAACCACAGTTGGAGATGGTTTGTCCCATTCGAGGTTTCGGTATTTGCCGTGATTTGATTTTTTGCCAATCAAACCATTGTAAAATTTGATTTTTTCTTCTGATTTCATTGAATTCATATTTTTGGAGACCCAATTTTTGAAAATTGAAATATCTCTTTCGTTATGAAATCTAGGTGAATGAAGTTTATCTTGAGTTGTTGTCGGTTGATGAGAATAATTTTTACCATTTTCGCGTAAAGTGATCGATAATGGTTTTATTTTGGGAAGATGACCAATAGCATCTTTGACTGACTTTTTTTCTAAAGATTTTGTTTGATTTTTTACAGCTTTGTAGATTGAGTATAAATCAATATTCGCTTTCTCTCGAACACCGATGATAATGACTCTATTCCTTTTTTGAGGAACACCAAAATCAAACGCAGTTAATGTGGCTGTCGAGAGTTCTTTTGGGATAAGAATTTGGTATCCTGATGTTTTAAATGCTTCATAGATTCTTTCTGTAACCATGACATCACCTGGGTAGGCACTTAGGATGCCCGGTACATTTTCAAATACAAAGACTGAAGGTAAAAAGGCATCTACAACTTTTACAAAACTTTCAAAAAGGTAATTTCTGTAGTCATCCTTCATCGAATTATTATCCTGCGCGCGTCCAGCAATGGAATATGCTTGACACGGTGGTCCACCAACAATTAAATCAATTTGTCTGTTGATAGCTAATGATTTTAAGCCCCCTTCAATAATTTGGCTGTGGTTCGTTTTACCAAATTTTTTTATCGCCTCTTCTGACCATTCCCCATAAAGTAGCTCCTCAGTTTTCTGTATGTCAAAGTGTACAACAGACTTGAATGATTCCTCTTTCGAGTGATTCCATTTTGTAGCTAATCTATTTCTCAAAGTCTCAACCATTGGAAGTTCCCACTCAACATGAGCAATTCCTTCAAATAAGCCAGTTTGTAAGAAGCCTTCCGATAGCCCTCCACAACCAGCAAATAAATCAATAAAGGTGAGTTTTTTGGTCTTTGACACAGTCATTAAATTTCTATTCCAAAAATAGTAACATCAATGTTTAGATAAACAATTGGGTTCTTTACTTTTGAACATTATCATTAATTATTTAAATTTAGAACGGAAATAAATCATTATAAGATATGAATTCTTATTTTTCCTCAAACTCAAAAAACTCACTTTTCTCAAAAGGCAAGTTCATTTCCTCTGCGTCATGAGATTTTTTGATCGTTTCAAGTTGTTTTTTAGTTGCAGATAGCTTTTCTTCAAACTTGTTTTCATCTGACTTTCTGTAGTGACACGATGTGCAAAAAATATTTTTGTCTCGTCTAAATTGGCCACCACATTCGCAGGGTTCTTGCAATGCTACAATTGTGCCCTTTTCGGCTTTCTCATCAGAGTAGGTCAGTTTACCGCAATCTTGACATTGATAGTGCCAGAGGTAAACACACCCGTTCGATGTATTCAAGCGCATGTGGCCACAAAATGAACTTGTAGTAATGCAGACCTCGCAAGCAAGTCTTAACGGTCGGTATGGGCTCATTTCAATTAGATAATATTTGTATGGAATGAGCTTTTTGATTTTTTCAGTCATATTTAAGTTTTGATAAATCAAAATTAGCGTAGAAGATAGTATTCTATTTATGTTCAACTACTAAAGTTCCGAATACTCAATCATTTTTCATACTTTAGTTTTTAGCAAAAAAATGATCAAACAATCAATCGAGCAAATTCTCCTGATTTTCCAAAAAATCATCGAGCAAGAGAGCAAAACTTCCACTTACAAGTTTGCCCTGTTACGCGCGGTGATCGATCTCATTTCAGCGCAGTCACCACACATCGAAGATCGGGACACACATGTGGCTATTCCGGTGCTTTTGATTTCTGATAAATGGTTATTCTACTATTGGGATTTAATTGCAAATGGGTATGCGCAGATTCATGCTGGCAGAAGCCTCGTTTTTGAGGAACGCTTGCGCGCGTTACAACAAAAATATGACCTTCAAAACTACTGGGATTTCAATCGGGAGTTTCATAAAGCACAATATCTGGATAGCTTAAAGCCTGAATTTATTGCACTGACAAAAGGCCTAAACGATACCATTATCAAGAATCCTGTAAAGTATATCGGAACCTCAATGGGGCAGGGTTATAACGCCCTTTTTCAAGTAGAAGCAGCGAAGACAATTAGAAGCACCAGCATTTCAGGTTATATTGATCTACTGGTTCATTCTCCCAAATTACTACTTGGAAAATCCTATTACGAAGGCCTCAAACGGTATGGTGGTTTACTCTCTGGCACCAATTCAATCATCATGAATTGGGTCGATTTCATGGAGAAACAAAAACAGGTTCAAACTTTAGACAATCAGCCGGTTGCTAATATCGCTAGCGAAACCTCTGTTCCTTATAGCAAAAAAACGCCTTTGGAATTGCTCTTGCAAAGCGAAGCAGTCGAAAGACAAACTGCTATTATCCGAAATTACTGGCTTCAAAAAATCAAAGCAGGCCACCCCGTTTTTTGCACATGGTCAGGCTCCCAAATTAAATCTGAGAAGGAGCTAGCCATAGACCACGCCATCCCGTTTTCAGTACTCTTCAACAACGACTACTGGAATCTCGTCCCGACCAAAAACACCGTAAATTCAAGTAAAAGCGACAAAATTCTCTCCAAAAATCAACTTTTTACCTCAAAAAACCGCATTTTTGAAATTTGGGCTACTTATCAAAATACACCCGAACTATCAACTATTTTTAGTTCCCAGTGCCAAATTTCTTTGGTTAAAGCGGCTGAAATCACACTTGACAACCTCTTCGAAAAATTCGTCCAAATCAATGAAGGTTTTGTGGAATTGAGGGGGATGGAGAGTTGGGGGTACCTTAATCCTTAATATCAATCCCGACCAACCACACTGGGACATTGATTACTTTCTCGAAATCTTGGATAATGCGCAAGGTTTTGTCAAAAGTTACTATTCCGTCGGAGAGTTTCTTTTCTAATTCACCAGTTGGAACCACATAGACCAAACAGTCAATAGAATTTTGGACATTTGCCTTTAGTACTTTGAAAAAGTCACGGTAAGCAAGTGCCCAGTTGCCAAATTGTATTTCACCAACAATGAGAGGTGAACTTTCGATTTCTTTTTGGTAATTGATATTGTAGCCAAGGTTGTCTCTGTCAATAAGCTTGTCAGCGAATTCCTTGAGCTCTGGATTGCGGTCCAAGAATTTGTTCCAGCGTGTGGTGCTGTCGTGATAATGAATTTCGCCAAAACAAATATTTCTTAGTTTGACAAGGTTTTCTTTGTGATTGATGAGTGCAAAGTCAAAACCACCTATTGACGATTTTTGAGCGCTAAAATAAAACACGCCCATTTCTTCACTGACTTCAAATTTGAATTCTTGGTTTTGTGATAAAATTCGACGGATTTCTTTATTCAAATCGTCGGCTTTGATTGCTTCGGAGGCCTTTCCTTTTGTTAACTTAGTTCTTTCGGTAAGGTCAATTTCGGCAGTAAAACTATTTTCTAAAAAGCTTTTAACACCAGTATGGGCCGTAAGTATTTCGTAAGCATGGTGGTGATAATATTGCTTACCTATAAATAATTGTTTTTTTACACTCATTTCATCCTCTTTTTCAACTCCTCTCCAACTTTCTCCACGACACCAACTACTAGTGCGTTGCCCATGAAAAAGGCTCTGCGGGCTGGGCTGATAGCAACTTCTTTGCCATTTGCTAGGCCGAGTGCAGTGTGGTTGTCGGGGAACATGTTGAGGCGTTCTAGTTCAATGGGATGCAAACGGCGGTATTTGCCTTTTATTTCGATGAGGTGCTTGAAGCGCGAAGCGCCAGGGCCGCCTTCGCTGGTGATAATGGTGCGAGAAGGTTTGTCGATGTCGTCTGTAAGGGATAGTGGGCCTTCTTTGTAGAAAAATTTGCCTTTGGAGGTGACGCGCTCTTCGGCTTTGCGTCCCTTTAAGTAAATCCACTTATCGAGTTCTGTATGGAGTTCAATGACGTCGCCTTGGCGTTGGAGTCTGGAATCGACTTCAAAACCCGTTTGCGTGATTTTTACTAAAGGTTGTTTGAGTGCTTTTTTTGCATCGACAAAAAAGCTAGGGTCTTTCATTTCGCCGTTTAGAAGTACATCGCCTAACAACTGATAATCCTTGCTATAATGACTTAGCTTGTGTTTGCCACAAATGGCTTTGAAGTCAGACATCAGAACTTTTCCTTTGTGCATGACGCCACAATTTAGAAACTTGCCTAAGTTGTAATTGTCTGACACTTTTTGAATGTCTTTTTCCAATTCAAATTCTTGCATGAGGCCATGAAAGCTACTCGGAAACGCACTTGCAAAAGTACCTTCGGTTTCTATCCATTTGAGCATGTCTTTGATGCTCACCTTGGCTTTTTGGTGGTATGCTAATATATAAACCCTGCGGCGGCGTTGTGGCATGCCGTAGTCTGCAGCATTAATGACTTTCCATTCAACAGAATAGCCGAGGTCATTGAGCGTATTGAGCATAATTGCGAAATCGCGCCCACGCATGTTGGTTGGTGACTTCAATAAGCGGTCAACGTTTTCTAAAAAAACAAATTTCG
>JBIKRF010000103.1:0-7941 GCA_044349305.1 Flavobacteriales bacterium | reverse complement strand
GTAGGCGATCATGCGAAATTCGGTATCAACACCATGCTCAATACCGGCACCTACATTGGTGTCGCAGCGAATGTGTTTGCAGGTGACTTCCCACCGAAATGTGTTCCTTCATTTACTTGGGGAACAGGTGTAGTGGAGCACAATTTAGATAAGGCAATTCAAACAGCGGAACGCATGATGCAACGCCGTGGCAAGGAAATGTCAGCGGCTGAAAGAGCCGTATTGGCGCATGTATTTAAAATAACCGCTGCTTCTCGGTCATAAAGGCAGAGGAAAATTAGTGGCATTGACATTGAAAATTGGGGAGTATGAATAAAGAAGTAGAGCACTATTTTTTTTCTGACGAAGAAAACAACCATGAATATATTCCTCTGATTTCTGCAGAGGACGAAGACAATATGGCGAATGAGGAAACACCTGAGGTGCTACCCATTTTGCCGCTTAGAAACACTGTTCTATTTCCGGGTGTGGTAATTCCAATTACGGTTGGAAGAGACCGCAGCATTCGCTTAATTCAAGACGCGAACGCAGGAACGAAAACCATTGGTGTTGTTGCACAGCGTAACGCCGACATGGAAGATCCATCGTTTGAAGACCTTCATCACATTGGAACACAAGCCACGATTCTGCGCATGTTGCGCATGCCCGATGGAAGCACAACTGTTATTCTTCAAGGAAAGAAGCGCTTCTCAATTCAAGGATTGGTAAATACAGACCCCTATTTTGTAGCGCAAGTTTCAGCGTTTGAAGAAATTAATAATAAGTCGGAAAGCAAAAAACAACAGGCTTTGTTCGAATCGCTTCGTGATCATGCATTGAACATCATTAACCTTTCTCCAGATATTCCAAGCGAAGCTGCATTGGCCATTAAAAATATCCATGGATTGTCTTTTCTCACCAACTTCATTTCTTCAAATATGAAGGCCGAAGTAGAGAAGAAGCAAGAGTTGTTAGAGATTGCAGATTTAGATGATCGTGCTAGAAAAGTTTTCGAGCAGCTTCACAGCGATTTGCAAATGCTCGAAATGAAGAAAGAGATTCAGAAAAAGGTTCATATTGATATTTCGAAGCAACAACGCGAGTATTTCTTAACCCAGCAGATCAAGCAAATTCAAGATGAATTGGGAGCTAATCCGCAGAAGGAAGAGATTGATGCCAAACGCGAAAAAGCAAAATTGAAGGTGTGGTCAGATACTGTTCGTTTAGCTTTTGAAAAGGAATTGGCGAAGCTCGAACGCATGAATCCGCAAGCAGCCGAATACAGCGTTCAGTCGAACTACCTCGAGCTGCTGCTAGATCTTCCTTGGAATGAAACAAGCGAAGACAACTTCGATTTGATTCACGCGAAAGAAATTTTAGATCGCGATCACTTCGGATTGGAAAAAGTGAAGGAAAGAATTTTAGAGCACCTAGCCGTATTGAAAATTAAGGGCGACATGAAGTCGCCAATCATCTGCTTATACGGACCTCCAGGTGTAGGTAAGACTTCTCTCGGAAAGAGCGTTGCAGAAGCATTGGGAAGAAAGTACGTGCGCATGTCCTTAGGCGGATTGCACGATGAAGCGGAAATTCGCGGACATCGCAAGACATACATAGGCGCTATGCCGGGACGCATTATTCAGAATTTGAAAAAAGTGGGAACATCGAATCCACTTTTCGTTTTAGATGAAATAGATAAGATGGGGCAAGGTGTTCACGGAGATCCGAGTTCCGCTATGTTGGAAGTCTTGGATCCTGAACAGAACCATGCGTTCTACGACAATTTCGTAGAGTTGGAATACGACCTTTCGAAAGTCATGTTCGTTGCAACGTGTAACTCACTTTCAACATTGCAACCGGCACTTCGCGATCGTTTAGAGATCATTGAAGTAAATGGATATACCCTCGAAGAAAAATTGGAAATTGCGAAGCGTCATTTGGTGCCTAAGCAATTAACCGAAAACGGATTAACCGAAAAGAACATTGCGTTTACTGAAGAAGTGTTAGCGTTTCTTATTGAATCGTACACTAACGAAAGCGGGGTGCGTGCATTAGAAAAGCGTATTGGCAAGATGGTTCGTCATCGTGCGAAGCAGATGGCCTTCAAAGAAAAGTTCAAAACCACCTTAACAACCGATGATGTTTCAAAGGCGTTGGGCGTGAGCTACGAGAAAGACCGTTATGCCGACAACGATGTTGCAGGTGTGGTTACAGGTTTGGCCTGGACACCAACGGGTGGAGATATTTTGTTTATTGAATCAAGCTTAACCCAAGGGAAAGGTCGATTGACTTTAACTGGAAATTTGGGCGATGTCATGAAGGAAAGCGCAACCCTTGCGCTAGAGTACTTGAAGGCACATTCAAGTCTGTTAGAGATGGAAGCGAAAGTCTTCGATGAAACGAATGTGCATATTCACGTCCCTCAAGGCGCCGTTCCAAAAGACGGCCCAAGTGCAGGTATTACCATGTTAACGGCGCTTGCGTCAGCCTTCACCAAACGAAAAGTGAAGAAATTTCTCGCCATGTCAGGAGAGGTAACACTTCGAGGGAAAGTCCTTCCTGTAGGCGGAGTTCGCGAGAAAATTCTCGCGGCGAAGCGCGCAGGAATCAAAGAGATTATTCTCTGCGAAAAGAACCGCAAAGACATCGATGAAATCGACGAACGCTATTTGAAGGGATTGAAATTTCATTTCGTAACAGACATGTACGAAGTCTTAGACAAAGCCCTTCTAAAAGAAAAAGCAAAGTAAGCCGTGAAATATATTCAGAACTATTTCGTTACTTGCAGGCCTGAATCATGAAAAAACAACTGCTAACCTTCCTTTTATGCGCAGCTACATTGTCTAGCTTCGCCCAAGCAGGCACCACTGTATTTTCAGGAATTAACATTTTCGGGTCAGCGCGCGTCGCAGCAATAGGAGGCAATGCTATCGCAATTAGTGCAAGTGACATTAACACGGCGGCTATAAATCCCGCATTAATTGACTCGCTCATGGATCGCAAGCTCGCTATGAGTTACGTGCGCTACTTCGGACAGTCGAACTTCGGATACACATCCTACGGTTTTCATCCTAAAAAGAGCAAATTCGCTTTCGCAGGTACCCTTCAGTATTTCGGATACGGAACGAGCGCAAGGCTCGATGGATTAGGTTACGAGCTCGGGACATTTACATCCAACGAATACGCATTAACGTTAGGAGCTTCGTATAGGGTAGATTCATTGTGGCGAGTTGGTCTGAACTTAAAAAACTTGTACTCTGTTTTCGATACGTATTATTCATACGGAATTGCTGTCGATGCTGCCGCAACTTACTACCAGCCAAGAACGAATTTCTCCGCGAGTTTTGTTTTGAAGAATGTAGGAATGCAGCTCGTGGCTTACCGCGAAAACTCGCGCGAAAAACTTCCTTTAGAACTTCAAATTGGAATTAGTAAACGCCCGAAAAATGCGCCGTTTTTATTTCATGTAGCATACGAAAATGCTCAAAAGTGGAATGTGAAATATGTAGATCCGAACGCGACTGTTGTGGTAGATCCGCTAACCGGCCTTCCTGTTGAAGAAAGAACTTGGGAGTTTGGAGATTTGCTTATGCGACACATAGTTGTGGGTGCTGAAATTATTCTTGGAAGTAACGTGCGTGTGGGTATCGGATACAACTACCGTCAGAGAAAAGAGTTGTCTATTCCCAACAGACCTGCCACGGCAGGGTTTTCATTGGGAACCACCGTGAATTTTAAGAAATTCCAACTGAGTTATGGAAGAAGTATCTATCATGTAGCAGGCGGTTCCAATCACATTACTTTTACAACTTCAATATAGAACTATGAAATTTAAACCAGGTGTTTTATCCGGTGACGAAGTTACCGAAGTGTTGAACGATGCAAAGGCTCATGGCTACGCACTACCAGCAGTAAATGTTATTTCTACCAATAGTGTTAATGCCGTTTTGGAAACAGCACGCGATTTGAATTCGCCTGTAGTAGTGCAATTCAGCAACGGTGGGGGCGCTTTCTATGCAGGTAAAGGACTTGATAATAAAAATCAAGAAGCAGCGGTGTTAGGCTCTGTAAGCGGCGCACAGCACGTTCATTTAATGGCCAAGGCTTATGGCGTTCCCGTTATCATGCACACGGATCACTGCGCGAAGAATTTACTTCCTTGGATGGATGGAATGCTTCAGCACGGAATGGAACATTTCGAAAGAACAGGTCGTTCATTATTCAGCTCACACATGCTTGATTTTTCCGAAGAACCACTTCACGAGAACATCGAATTGAGTGTTGAGTATTTCAAGAAGATGACTCAAATGGGCGTAACCCTTGAGATTGAATTGGGAGTAACAGGAGGGGAAGAAGATGGTGTCGACAACAGTGATGTAGATAGCAGCAAGCTATACACTCAACCGGAAGAAGTTGCATACGCTTATGAGCACATGAATGCGGTTTCAAATCGCTTCACAGTGGCCGCTGCGTTTGGGAATGTACACGGAGTTTACAAGCCCGGTAACGTTAAGCTTTCGCCAGTTATCTTGAACAACTCGCAAGAATACATTCAGAATAAATTCAATACGGGTGCTAAGCCAGTGAATTTTGTATTCCACGGCGGAAGTGGTTCTTCTCGCGAAGAAATTCGCGAAGCAATCTCCTACGGTGCTGTGAAAATGAATATCGATACCGATATGCAATGGGCATACATGGTGGGAATTCGCAACTACATGTCAGGCAAAGCGGCTTATTTGCAAAACCAAATTGGTAACCCAGACGGAGACGATAAGCCAAACAAAAAGTTCTACGACCCACGTGTTTGGTTGCGTGAAGGAGAAAAAGAATTTGTTGCTCGTTTGAAGCAGGCTTTCGAAGATTTAAATGCAGTAGGTCGTAACGCGTAATTAACGCGTTACCACTATTGCTTTCATTATAACGGCGTTTTCATTGCTCAATCGCAATTGATAAACGCCGTTTTCGTATCCGCTTAAATCGATTTGTTGCAGTGTTTGGTTATTCAACTTGTTTGTTGAAAGAAGCTTACCTGCGTTATCGAATACCGTCAAATAAGTATTGTCATTCATGAAATCCCATTGAATGTTTACAACATCTCGTGACGGATTCGGGTATATGCGAAGGTTCGAAGCAATGATCTCTTGCACTGAAACATCTACATTTACAGCATAAATCTGGGTGATTTCACAACCAGATAAATTGGCCCAAGTGATTTGTACTTCCCCAATTCCAGTTATAAACTGGTCCCAGACAACTTCAATCGCATTCGTACCTTGTCCGGAAATAATAGTTCCTCCTGTCACTATCCAGTTATAAGTATAGTCGGTAAGGGAAGCTACAGAATAAGTATAGGTATTGTTGTAAACGGCGTTAGGTTCTCCAGAAACAATCGGGACTTGCGGCTCTGGATATAATTGAACATCTACTTCAGAATACGATGAACAGCCGTTAGTATCGGTGTATGTCAAACCGAAGGTTCCCGAGTCTCCAATATAGATGGTGTCAGCTACATCAGAAGTCGACCATACGTTTCCTCCAATATAATTAGACCAAAGTTGGGAAGGCACATTCTTACATATGAATAGATCACCACCAATAATTGGCGGTGCAGGAGCATCATAAGAATTCACATAAACAGTATCAGAGGTAGCGCAAAGATCCTGAAACGAATAGGTGTACGCATAACTTCCTGCAAGAATAGGTATAACTGTTCCTTCAGCAGTTACTCCAAACCCACTCCATGCTCCTCCCGCAGGCGATGCGTTAGCAGCAAGGTCTATTGCATCGCTTGGCATACAAACGTCTACGTCTGAACCAGCCGTAATTTGCAATGGAACCGCAACCGTGTAATAAGTAGAGTCAACATTGGTACATCCGTTTCCATCGGTGTATGAATATTGAAAACCGAACGTTCCTTCGGTCGTTGGAGCAAATGAATTGCCAGTAACGTTAACTCCTATCCAAGTTCCCAAATCAGGAGTTCCATTCAACGCAAATGGGCCGTTTGAAATACAAACTGATGTGTCAGGAGCTGCAGTAACGATGGGCAAGTCGTATACTGTTATTCCGAGAGAATCTGTGTCCGTGCATCCAAATTCATTCGTAACCAACAATTCAATCATTCCCGTTTGAGAAACCGTAATCGTAGTGTCGTTTGATCCAGTTGACCAAGTTGGAATGTCATTGGCAGAAGTTAATTGCACTTCATTTCCTAAACAAAAAGATAACGGTCCATTTGCTAAAATGGTAGCAATAGGATTTGGATTTACAGTAACAGTAATAGGCGCCGAAGTAGCAGAGCAGTTAAAACTGTTTGTAAGCGTAACGGAATAATCACCAGTTTGGTTTACAGTGATTGTATTGTCGATTTCATTCGTGTTCCAGAGATAATTTGCATCCGAAGAGCTCTGGAGTTGAACACTTCCTCCTTCACAGAATGTTGTTGCTGATAAAGGCGTAATTGTAGGAATTGGAAGTGGGTTTACCGTAATTGGAGTTCCTGCAGATGTTGCATTGCAATTGTCTGCGTTGGTAACTACAACACTATAAATTCCGGTGGTGTCAACCGTAATGAACGAGGTCGTGTCGCCGGTATTCCATAGATATGCGGTTCCTGAATTGGCTGTTAAAGTCGCTGATGTATCAGCACAAAATACCAATGGATTGAGTGTGGAAATAGAAGCCGTTGGAGTAGATGTGGCAATCGTTATTGTTGAACTTGAATTGGAGGTTCCTGCAGTCGCTGTGCAAGTATAGGTTGTGGAAGCCGCGGTTGGTGAAACAACGAGCGTATTTCCAATAGTTCCGTCGTTCCAAACATAGCCGGTGATAAACGGATTATACACAGCAGTTGGTAATGTTGTTCCAGCAAATGTTCCGATTTGTGGAATGGCTGCAGAAGGGAATGTAACCCCCGAACCCGTTCCTGGGGCAGCTATGGTAATTGCTGGAGAAGAAGTTATCGTGCTGAAATTGGCTTGGCTTCCCATGTCAAAGGGCATATGCACAATCACATTCTGCATATTAGGCGATATTAATTTGCGATTGTAAATGGCGCTAACGTCTGCCGCAGATAAGGCAATCTTCCACACACGAAACTCATCGAGTTGACCGAGGTACCCGTCATTGGGGTCGGCATCAACACCACCCAATGCGGGGTAGAAATTCCCAAGATTCGGACGGAACGCGACGGTTAATGGAATCCCGGAATTTGCAGGTGTATTCGCATAGTTAGAACCATTTGCACGCGTCCCAACTGATATTCCATCAATGAATAATTCGAAATTATTGGAAGTGTAAACAACGGCACAATGGTGCCATCCAATCAAATTCGCTGCGTATGTTAGGCGCGAAGCTGAAAATTGATGGCTTTGCTCCATCACAGAGATGCCATTTTTTCCAACTGAAATTCCCGAAGATCTTCTTTGTACACCACTATAAATGCTTTGTGGATAAACCGCGTAATTCTGTCCTAGCTCCCCGTCGTATATTCCAATGCCATCGACATGCTCAGGAAGTAACACAATAGAATCCGGAGTGTTGAACCAAAACTCATAGCTAAAAGTGCCAATAGTTTGCGCAGGCACATTATTCAAAATAATGGCTTGGTTAGTTGCACGTGGAAAATTCAATACACGATTCGGAAGATCGGCCGTGGCTGTCAATGTTGCGCTTTCTCCTGGGCATAAAATCATGTCGTTAGAAGTAATGCTCACGGATTGGGCGCTCGCAACAGTCGAAGTGAATAAGATGAACGAAAAGAATAAAAACTTTTTCATAATTTCTAAATGGAGTTCAAATATAAGCACACGGATTTGTGTAATTATGATTATTAGTCAATTAGATACGACTAAAAAAATAAGAAACTTGGACTGATTAGTTTTTTCCATACCGCGGATGGAACAATTGAATTTCTTCCTTCAATCGAGATCTGTCGATGTGTGTATATATCTCAGTCGTTGT